>NZ_JBEXPK010000007.1:0-251932 GCF_040612015.1 Streptomyces sp. NPDC006476
GCACTGGCTGCACACCTACAATCACCACCGCGGACACACCGCACTGAAAGGGCAACCACCCGCCAGCCGCGTCCCCAACCTCACGGGTCAGTACACCTAGCCCGGCTCCTCCGTGATCTCCGTGAACTCCCTCCAAGGGAAGTCCCGTAGCGCATCGAGGTTTCTCAGTGCCATCGCCGCCGGTCCGTTCGGGCCCGTGGTCGGGGCGTCGCTCGCCGCCCACGCCTCCACGGCCACCCGCACCGCGGCACCGGCCACCGCTGCGGCGAACCGCAGGCGTGGAGACATACCGGAAGCTGTGCCCGGGGACGCACCAGAAGCTGTGCCCGGAGACGCACCAGAGGCCGTGCCAACGTTGTCCAAAGCGCCGAGCCTCCTCGCCAGCGCCTCCCCCAACCTGCCCTCCGAGTCCCGGCAGACCTCCGCCCAGACCTTCCCCAGGGCCGGGCTCGTGTCGGTGAGGCGGATGAGGGTGCGGACCAGTTCCCAGGAGGACGCGGAGACGCCGGCGCCCGGGGTGAAGGTGTGGCGGGCCGCGTGTTCGAGGGCCTCGGGGACGGAGAGGTGGGCGGGGGCCTCGGCGACCGCCTCCACCCAGCGGTGGGCGCCGGCCGCGTAGAGGGGGGCGACGGCCTCCTCCTTGGTGGCGAAGTACCGATAGAACGTGCGCGGCGCGACCCCGGCGGCCTGGGCGATGTCCTCGGCGCGGGTGGCACGCAGGCCCTGTCTCACGAACAGTCCGGCCGCCGCTCGGGCGATCTCCATCCTGGTGGCCGCCTTGCGCCGTTCGGTGAGGGTGGCGGGGGCCTGCGGGGAGGTTCCACGGGAGTTCGAGGTGGGGGTGGGGCTGCTCACACCGGCAGGCTATGCCGATGTGGCACAATCTGCCATCCGGCGGGCCACCCCGGGGTTCAGGTCCGGGGTGCCCCGCCTCCCAGCATGCCCGACGCCGCCGCCCGCACTCCAGCGGGCCCCCGCCTACGCTCACGCACCTCCCCCGCCCCGTCCGTCACCACCCGGGGCCCGAAAAGAGCCGGGCTCCGGCGCCCGGGGGGAGGGCGCCGGAGCCCGGCTTGGGAAGGTCCCGGCGCCGGGGGGTGTTGCGTCGGGACTTGGCTCTTGGGTCCGGTCCGAGCAGCCGCAGGAACGGCTCCGAAGACCGGCGGCTGCGCTGACCACTTACACCGATGACACTGACGGCTGAAGATTCACGGCTTACGACGCACGGCTACGCTGTCGAACTCCCGTGCCCTGAAGTCTTGTTCCCGCGAGCTGACCTGTTGAAGCGGTCTGACTCCGCCAGGTTTGCGCGGTCTTGAGCCACCCGGCGCACGCGGTCCGCGACCGTCGTACGCCGAGCGACCCCGTGCCGCACGGATCGCGCACGGAATCCCCGTGGCGGCCGCGGGCCCCGCCTCGGCCTACGCCGCCGCCTCGAAGCCCGTGTCGCGGGCCAGCTTCTTCAGTTCCAGAAGGGCGTGCTTCTCGATCTGCCGGATGCGCTCGCGGGTGAGACCGTGCTCCTTGCCGACCTCCGTCAGCGTGCGCTCGCGGCCGTCCTCGATGCCGTACCGCATCTTGATGATGGACGCCGTGCGCGGGTCCAGGCGGCCGATGAGGTCGTCCAGTTCCTCGCTGCGGAGCAGGGTCAGGACCGACTGCTCGGGGGAGACCGCCGAGGTGTCCTCGAGCAGGTCGCCGAACTGGGTCTCGCCCTCGTCGTCCACCGACATGTTCAGCGAGACCGGGTCACGGGCCCAGTCCAGGACGTCGGTGACGCGCTCCGGTGTCGAGCCGAGCTCGGCGGCGATCTCCGCCGGCTCAGGGTCGCGGCCGTTCTCCCGGTTGAACTCGCGCTGCACCCGGCGGATCCGGCCCAGCTCCTCCACCAGGTGGACGGGCAGCCGGATGGTGCGGGACTGATCGGCGATCGAGCGCGTGATGGCCTGGCGGATCCACCAGGTCGCGTACGTCGAGAACTTGAAGCCCTTGCGGTAGTCGAACTTCTCCACCGCGCGGACCAGACCAGCGTTGCCCTCCTGGATCAGGTCCAGCAGGGGCAGGCCGCTGCGGGGGTAGCGCCGCGCCACGGCCACGACCAGGCGGAGGTTGGAGCGGATGAAGATGTCCTTGGCCCGCTCTCCCTCGGCGACCAGGGCCTCGAGCTCCTCACGGGAGGCGTCGGCCTTGGACTCCTCGTACCCGTCGAGAACCTGTCGCGCGAACACACCCGCCTCGATGATCTGGGACAGCTCGACTTCCTTGGCGGCATCGAGCAGCGGTGTGCGCGCTATCTCGTCGAGGTACATGCCGACCAGGTCGCGGTCTGCGATCTCGCCGCCATGTGCGCGAACACTGCTTGCCGTGTCGGTCTCGCCGGTGGCGGACTGACGACGGGCGACGGCACGGGTTGCCATGCGTGCTCCCTTGCAATGGTGGGCTGGCGGGTGTTGGTCCTTCTCAGACGCCGGGCACTCGTCGTTGAGTACCGCTCAGCACCTTTGTCGGGTGCCCTGCATCTGACCGGAACAACGACTGGAAACCGGACAGAATTCCCAACCCGACCCTCCGATTTTCTGATCATGCAGTACCCTGTGCGGCCACACGAGGAGGCAGGATGCCGACGGAGCGTGGAGAGGTGCAGGTCAGGCCGGGAGTCGAGGCGGACCTCCAGGCCCTCACCGACCTCTACAACCACTACGTCCGTGAGACGTCCATCACATTCGATACCACCGTTTTCACTGCTCAGGAGCGCCGCCCGTGGCTGCTCTCCCACCCTGAAGACGGACCGCACCGCCTGAAGGTTGCCGCAGACGCGGACACACAGGAAATTCTGGGCTACGCCACCTCCAGTGCTTATCGCGCCAAGCCCGCCTACGAGACCTCGGTGGAGGTCACGGTCTACGTCGCCCCGCACGCGGGCCGGCGCGGCATCGGCACGCTGCTCTACAAGGCCCTGTTCGAGGACCTGGCGGGCGAGGACGTGCACCGCGCCTACGCGGGCATCGCGCAACCCAACGAAGCGTCCACGCGGCTGCATGAACGCTTCGGTTTCCGGTACGTCGGCACGTACCGCGAGGTGGGCCGGAAGTTCGGCCGCTACTGGGACGTGGCCTGGTACGAGAAGGAGCTGTAGTCCCCCAAGCCGTAGGACCCCAAGCCGCAGAGCCCGAAGCTGCAGTCCCAGAAGCCGCAGTCCGCGAAGCCGTAGCCCCGAAGGACCTCAGCCGAACTGCACCGACCGCTTCGCCATCCCCATCCAGAAGCCCTCGATCACCGACTTCTGCGCGTCCAGCTCGCCGCCGGCCTCCGCCGCGCCCATGGTGACGAACAGCGGGGCGAAGTGCTCGGTGCGCGGGTGGGCGTAGCGGCCGGCCGGGGCCTTGTCGAGGAAGTCCAGCAGGCTGTCCCAGTCGCGGTTCTCCAGCGCCCGGTGTCCCCAGTCGTCGAACTCCGAGGACCAGGTCGGCACACCGTTCCCGGCGTACCGCAGGGCGGCCAGGTTGTGGGTGAAGAAGCCGGAGCCGACGATCAGCACGCCCTCGTCGCGCAGCGGCGCCAGCTTGCGGCCGATCTCCATGAGCCGGACCGGGTCGAGGGTCGGCATGGAGATCTGCAGGACCGGGATGTCGGCGGCCGGGAACATCTCGACGAGCGGGACGTAGGCGCCGTGGTCGAGGCCGCGGTCGGGGATGTCCTGGACGGGCGTGCCGGGGGCGCGCAGCAGCTTGCGGACGGACTCGGCGAGTTCGGGGGCGCCCGGGGCCTCGTAGGTGACCTGGTAGTAGTGCTCGGGGAAGCCCCAGAAGTCGTAGACGAGCGGGACCGTGTGCACCGCGCCGAGGGCGAGGGGGGCCTCCTCCCAGTGGGCGGAGACCATCAGGATCGCCTTGGGGCGGGGCAGGTCGGCGGACCAGGCGGCGAGCTGGCCCGGCCAGACCGGGTCGTCCGCGAGCGGCGGGGCGCCGTGGCTCAGGTACAGGGCGGGCATGCGCTCCCGGGTGGCGGCGGACATGACGGCGACTCCCTGATGGTTGAAATCTAAAACTCTATGAACGAGGGTACGCCGGTTTTGTTTAATTTTCAAGGAGGAGTCTCGTACAGTAGATGCATGAATACGGCACCCGCATCCGCCAACGAGACCGAGACCCGCTGGCTCACCCCCGAGGAACAACGCATCTGGCGCTCCTATCTGCACGCCTCCACGCTCCTCGAGGACCATCTCGACCGCCAGCTCCAGCGCGACGCGGGCATGCCGCACATCTACTACGGCCTGCTGGTCGGCCTCGCCGAGGCCCCGCACAGCCGGCTGCGGATGACGGAGCTGGCGATGAAGGCGAAGATCACCCGCTCCCGGCTCTCGCACGCCATCGCGCGCCTGGAGAAGAACGGCTGGGTGCGCCGCGAGGACTGCCCCTCCGACAAGCGGGGCCAGTTCGCGGTGCTCACCCCGCAGGGCCGCGAGGTGCTCGACCGCACCGCGCCGGGCCATGTGACGGCCGTACGGCAGGCGGTGTTCGAGCGGCTGACCCCCGAACAGCAGCAGGCCCTCGGCGAGATCATGCAGATCGTCGCCGAGGGCCTGCAGCCCGACAAGGCGGGCGCGGACCTGCCCTGGCTCCGCTGAGCCGCTCACTCAGCGGGACCAGGGCAGATCCCGGGGCCGTACGCGGGGGGCGTCCCCTTCCTCCCGCGTACGGAGGTTTCCGAAGGGGTACGGCCGTACGGGGGCCGTCAGTGGGCGATCACCGGGACGGCCAGCTCGTCCTCGGCGCCCTCCTCGGAGCCGGTGACGGTGGTCGAGCCGGGGGTGCCGGTGTTGACCAGGGTCACCACGATCGCCGCGGCGAGCACCAGCATGCCGACGGCGAACCAGATGGCGTTGGTGTAGCCGTGCACCTGGCCCTGCAGGGCCACCAGCTGCTGCTGGGACTTGGAGCTCGCGCCGGCGATGTGGTCCTTGATGTACGACGTCGTCGCGGAGGCGGCGATGGTGTTCAGCAGGGCCGTACCGATCGCGCCGCCCACCTGCTGCGAGGTGTTGACCATCGCGGAGGCGACACCGGCGTCCCGGGGCTCGACACCGAGCGTGGCCAGGGACATGGCCGGCATGAACGCCGTACCCATGCCGAGACCGAGCAGCAGCATCGCGGGCAGGATCGTCGAGGCGTACGAGGAGCCGATCTCCAGCTGCGTCATCAGCAGCATGCCGACCGCGGCGACCAGGAAGCCGGGGCCCATCAGGGCACGGGGCGGGACCCGGGTCATCAGCCGGGTGCCGATCTGGGTGGAGCCGACCATCATGCCGGCGATCATCGGCAGGAAGGCGAAGCCCGTCTTGATCGGCGAGAAGCCCTTCACGACCTGCAGGTAGTAGGTCAGGAAGAGGAAGGTGCCGAACATCGCGATGATGGCGATGCCGAGCGAGAGGTAGATGCCGCCGCGGTTGCGGTCGGTGACCACGCGCAGGGGCAGCAGCGGGGCCTTGACGCGGGCCTCGGTGACCACGAAGGCCAGCAGCAGGACCGCGGAGGCGACGAACAGGCCGACCGTCATGGAGTCGCCCCAGCCGTCGGACTCGGCGCGGGTGAAGCCGTACACCAGCGCGACCAGGCCGAGGGTGGAGAGCAGGACGCCGGGGATGTCGAGCGGGTTGCGGTTGCGGCCGCCCTCCGGCTCACGGATGACGAAGTAGGCGCCGAGCGCGGCGACGATGGCGAAGGGGATGTTCACGAAGAACGTCCAGCGCCAGTCCAGGTACTCGGTCAGCACGCCGCCGAGGATGAAGCCGACGGCGCCGCCGCCACCGGCGATCGCGCCGTAGATGCCGAAGGCCTTGGCGCGCTCCTTGGCGTCCGTGAACATCACGGCGAGCAGGGAGAGCGCGGCGGGGGCGAGCATGGCGCCGAAGGCACCCTGGAGGGCACGGGCGCCGAACATCATGGCGCCGGTGGTGGCCGCCCCGCCGAGCGCGGAGGCGGCGGCGAAGCCGGTCAGGCCGATGACGAAGGCGCGCTTGCGGCCCCACAGGTCGGCTATGCGGCCGCCGAACAGCAGCAGGCCGCCGAAGGCGAGCGCGTAGGCCGTGACGACCCACTGGCGGTTGCCGTCGGAGATGCCCAGGTCCTGCTGGGCGGAGGGCAGCGCGATGTTCACGATGGTGGCGTCGAGGACGACCATCAGCTGGGCGAGCGCGATGAAGACGAGCGCCTTCCAGCGGTTGGAGTCGGGAGCACCGACGGTGCTTCCTGGAGCCTTTGAGGCTGTGTCAGACATGGGGGTACCCACTTCGGGACTTCGTGACGGAAATACGGAGACGAAGACTGACGGCCCGTCGTCGTCGACGGCCGCACTGCTCGGAGACTGGGACTGGTGTGGAGCGCTGAACTAATCGGTCAGGGCCGACGCAGATCCTCCAGGGTGGCGGCCGTGCCCGGCAGGACCGAGCGGGCCGGGGCCCGCAGTCCGTCCAGGAGCAGCTGAAGATGACGGTGGACGAAGCGGTCTCCGCTGAGGCAGTCCACGCCGGCCGGGGGCCGGCTGAGCTGGGCGACGGCGAGCATCAGTTCGCCGACGCCGACATCTGGGCGGAGCTGGCCGGCCTTCCTGGCGCGGTCCATGACCTCTCCGATGATCTGCTCGCACCGCTCACGCGCCGCTTCGAGATCGGGATGGTTCTTGTCGAAGGTGCTGGAGACCATCGGGCACAGCGCGCTGACCCGCTCGTCGGCTGACGCGTGCACGAATCGCTCCAGCGCCTCGAAGGCGTCCCCGGCCTCGGCGAGTGCCTGCTCGGCCGCCTCCGACGTCCGGTCCATGACGGAGCAGACGACCTCACGGACGAGCGCGTCGCGGTCGGGGAAGTTGCGGTACACCGTGGCGTTGCCGACGCCGGCCCGGCGGGCGATCTCGTCGAGCGGCACATCGGGGCCGTACTCGGTGAACATCTCGCGGGCGGCGCTGACGATCCGCTCCCGGTTGCGCACGGCGTCGGCGCGGGGCCTGGTCACCTTGCGCTGTGCGGGCTGCGCGGTCGTCGTGGCGGTCACGGCGTCCTCCTCGGTTCTGGGCCCGTCGACGGGCTCTTGAGTCAACGGGCGGTGCGATCCGGGGAAGGGCTCCCCGTTTCGCTCGGACGCATGGTTAAACGGGGAAGGTGTCCCCGGTTATTTCCCGCCCGCCGCCCCAATTCCTGTGACCTGAGTCACACCCACGTTTATGCGGGAAACCCCGTTCGGACTCCTCCAGCGAGCGCCCGCCCCGGCCCCGACCCAGGGTGATCGAAAGGGCGCAGCCCACCGCGACGGCTGCCATGGAGGAAGGGCCCGTGCATGCCGCTCAGCCGTCGGATACGCCCGCGCACGGTGGCTGCCCTCGCGTCCGTGACCGCGCTGATCCTGGCCCTCGGCACCTCAGCCGGCACCCGCCACCCCGGCACCGGCACCAGGGCGGCCGGGGCGGGGCCGAGCACGATGGCCCGGAGCGCCGCCCTCGCCCCGTGCATGATCACCGGCAACCGGACCGTCCAGATGTCCGAGGGCGTGCCGACCACGACGGGCTACTCCCGCTCCACCGGGACCGTGCACGCCCTGACGCTGATGATCGACTTCCCGGACGCGCCGGGCCCGGGCGACGCCCTCGACCGCTTCCGCGAGTTCTTCCCCCGGACCCGCGAGTGGTTCCGCACCGCCTCCTACGGCCGGCTCGACTACCACCCCGAGACCCCGATCCCGCACTGGCTGCGCATGCCGAAGCCGTTCAAGGCGTACGGCATAGAGCGCGGCGCCCCCTTCGACCCCGGCTACCGGGAGCTGGTCCAGGACATCGTCGGCGCGGCCGATCCTCAGGTGGACTTCCGCTCGTACGACTTCCTGAACGTGCTGGTGACCCCGAACGCGGGGCCCTCGGCGCTGGACACCGTGCTGTCGGTGACCTTCGCGGGCAACGCGGACGCGCCCGTGGCCGACGGTGTGCCGGTGGCCAACGCGTCCTTCGTGTACTCCCGGCAGGACGACGGCTCGGGCTCCTACGCGCAGACCGGCTACCGCGTCCTGCCCCACGAGAACGGGCATGTCTTCGGGCTGCCCGACCTGTACACGCAGGAGGGCGGGGGCGCGGTCGGCCACTGGGACATCATGAGCGAGGACTGGGGGGCCGACAACGACCTGCTGGGCTGGCACAAGTGGAAGCTCGGCTGGCTGGACCCGTCCCAGGTCAGCTGTGCGGCGACGCGGGGCACCACCGAGTACACGCTGACCCCGCTGGCCCGCGCGGGCGGCCCGAAGCTGGTGTTCGTGCCGGTCAGCGGCCGCTCCGGGTACGCGCTGGAGCTGCGCACCCGTGAGGGCGACGACGAGGCGGTGTGCCGGGCGGGCGTCCTCGTCTACCGGGTCGACGCGGACGTGGACACCGGGATGGGACCGGTGACGGTGTACGACGCCCACCGCAACAGCGGCGGCTGCACACGCAGTCCCAACGTGAACGCGGAACTCTCGGACGCGCCCTTCACCCCGGGCGAGGTGTTCCGGGATCCGAGACGGGGGATCCGGATCGCGGTGGCGGGGGTGGACGGAACAGGCGCGTACCGGGTGCTGGTCACTCGGCGGTGAGGGGGCGGGGCGTCTTGGGGGCTGGGCAGCCGGCGGGGGGCGGAGGGTCTTGGGGGCTGGGCAGCCGGCGGTGGGCGGGGCGTCTTGGGCGCTAGTTGGCCAGCGGTGAGCAGGGCGTAACACCCTGGGCCCTGGCCACCCGGCGGCGAGCAGGGCGGAACACCCGGGAGCCCGGCCACCCGGCGGTGAGCCGGCGGCGGTCGCATTACGGTAGGGCTGCCCTGATCGCCGTACCGGAGAAGCGATGCCCGCGAACCCCGAGCCCGACGCCGTCGCCTCGTCCGCCGTACCGGCCGAGGCGGTCACGCCGCTGATCCGCGGGGTCGCCGTGCTGCACCGGCTGACGGAGGCGGGCGGCACGCTGAGCCTGAGCGCGCTGGAGCGGGCGACGGGCCTGGCCCGCTCCACGGTCGACCGGGTCACCGCGACGCTGGCCCGCATGGGGTACGTCCGTCTCGACGGCCGTGACGTCTTCCTCACCCCCCGGCTGATGGAACTGGGCAACGCCTATCTCGCCGCCCTGCGTCTGCCCGCGCTGCTGGACGCGCGCGCGGACGCCCTCGCCGACGAGCTGGACGAGTCGGTGTCCCTGGCCGTCGCCGACCGCGACGGCATCCGCTTCATCCACCAGGCCACCCGGCGCCGGGCGATGTCCCTCAGCTTCCGCATCGGCGACCTCCTCCCGGCCGAACGCACGGCACCGGGCCCGCTGTTCGCCACGGAGTGGACCGAACCCGACTGGCAGGCATGGCGAAAACGCCGGACGGCGGACCCGCAGGACAGGAGCTTCCCGGCGGTCCCGCCGCGGGAAGGACCAGGCGGGGAGCGGGAGTCGGAGACGCGAGGACCGGACATCGCGGAGTCCGCCCGTCCTGCGCCTGCCGGCAGAGGCGCCGACGCGCGGTCGAAGGCGGGCGATCGGGGGACCGAGCGCCCCGCCCAGACAGCCGAAACCGACCACAAGGACGCCGAGCGGCGAGCCCAGCCCCACGCCCGTGCTCGCCGCACCCGAGATTCCCGTGAACCCGACCCCCACTCCGCCCCGGACTTCGAGCGGCGGGTGACGGCGGCCGCGGAGGACGGGTGGGCCTTGGACGATCAGTTGATCGAGCCGGGGCTCGTCGCGGTGTCCGTGCCGGTGCGGGATCCGCGGACCGGGCGCATCGTCTGCGCGGCCAGCGTCGTCAGTCACACCAGCCGGCACACCGCGGCCGACCTGCGCGACACCCTGCTGCCCCGACTGCGTACGGCGGTACGGGCCATGGAGGACGATCTACGCGCGGCACCGCCGCACAAGGGCGAGGCGTCGCCGTCCGGTCTCGCCACCTGGACCGGCGCGTCGAAGCAGGAGCTGGGCCGGGAGTTCGTCGAGTCGCTGGCCCGCGGACTGACGGTGCTGACGGCCTTCGGCGAGGGACGGTCCGCCCTGACGCTCACCGAGGTCGCCCAGGCGACGGGCCTGGCCCGGGCGACCGCGCGCCGGGCGCTCATCACGTACGAGCACCTGGGCCTCGTCCGCGCGACGGACCGCAACTTCGAGCTGACGCCCCGCGTGCTGGGCCTGGGCTTCCCGCCGCTGTCCCGTACGACCCTGCCCGAGATCGCCGGCCCGCGCATGGCCGAACTCGCCGCCCGCGTCCACGAGTCGACCTCGCTGTCCGTGCTCTCCGGCACCGACATCCAGTACACGGCCCGCGTCGCCACCCGCCGCGTCATGAGCGTCAACCTCGCGGTCGGGACGCGGCTGCCGGCATACGCGACCTCGATGGGCCGGGTACTGCTGGCGGACCTGCCGGAGCCGGACCGTACGCTCGGCGCGCTGCGTCCTCTCACCTCGCACACGGTCACGGACCCCGCCGCCCTGGCCGCCGTCCTGGACGAGGTCAGGGCCGCCGGCTACGCCCTGGTCGACGAGGAGCTGGAGGAAGGGCTGCGCTCCATCGCCGTCCCGGTCCGCGACCGCACCGGCCGCGCCGTCGCCGCCCTGAACGTCGCCATGCACGCCGCGCGCCACTCGGTCGAGGAGTGCGTACGGGATATCCTCCCCGAACTGCGCCGCACCGCGGCCCTCGTCGAGGCCGACCTCCACGTGGCGGGCCGCTTCACCCGGATCCCGGTGTCCTGACCGGCGTCCCGACCGGTGTCCCAGCCGGTGTTACGACCGGTGTTACGACCGGGTCTCTTCAACTCTTTTCCAATCCCTTGTCGAAAGTCCCCCGCAGGCCATAGCCTTGCGCCGCGCCGGTGCTGGTGTCGGGACCGACCCGGCTCCGGGCCGCCTGGGAAGGGATGGGGACGACGTCAGTGAAGACGCCAGTGAAGCGCACCTCGCGTGACATCCGTACCGCGAACCGGTACGAGGTGTTGCGCCAGATCATCGCGGAGTCCCCCACCTCCCGCCAGGAGCTTGCGGCCGCCACCGGACTGAGCCTGGCCACGGTCGCCACCCTCGTCGGCGAACTCCTCGACCTGCGGATGATCACCGAGGTCGGTTTCGAGGACTCGGCGGGCGGCCGCCCCCGGGGCCTGGTCGCCGTCAACGCGTCGGGGGGCGCGTTGATCGGTGTCGACATCGCGGAGACGTACGTCCGCGTCGAGCTGTTCGACCTGGGCCTGAACGTCCTCGCCCGCGCCATCGAGGAGATGCGCCCCGGCGAGAACCAGCCCGAGCAGGTGGTCGCTCATGCCGCCGCGGCCGTCGGCTCGGTGGTCATGCAGGCCGGCGTGGAGGGCGCCCGGGTGCTCGGCGTCGGGGTGAGCGTCCCCGGCCAGGTCGACCGCGCCACCGGCGTCTCCGAGTACGCGCCCAACTGGGACTGGCACGACGTGCCGCTGCTGGACCTGCTCACCGAGCACATCGCCTACCCGCTGTACCTGGACAACCCGCTGCGCGCCTGCGCGGTCGCGGAGTTGTGGTTCGGGGCGGCCCGGGGCCGCACGGACGCCGTGGTGGTCAACCTCGGCACCGGTGTCGGCGCCGGACTGGTCCTGGACGGGCGGCTGCACCGGGGCGTGAGCAACAGCGCCGGCGAGTGGGGCCACAACACGATCGTGCTGGACGGACGCCTGTGTCACTGCGGCAACCACGGCTGCGTGGAGACGTACGTCGGCGCCCCCGGCATCATGCTGAACCTGCGTGAACTCAGCCCCGACAGCACGCTGCTGCACCCCGAGGACCAGACCGCCACCATCGACGCGCTCTCCCGCGGGGTCGTCGCGAACAACCCGGTGGCGGTCAAGGTGGTCCGGGACACGGCCCGTTACCTCGGCGCCGGCATCGCCGACCTCGTGAACCTGATCAACCCCGAAGTGGTCGTGCTCAGCAGCTGGGTCGCCAAGACGCTGGGCGAGCCCCTGCTGGACGAGGTGCGCGCAGCCGTCGCCCGGCACGCCCTGAAGCGGCCCATGGCCGCCACCGAGATCGTCCTCTCCCCCATTCCCACCGACCCGGTGTGCCTGGGCGCGGCCACGTTCGCGCTCGAGGGGGCACTGCAGTCCGTGGGGCAGAGGGCCACCGTAAAGCGCACCATCCCCGCAAGGAGCCGTACCGCACCACCTTCATGACGACGGAAGGGATGCACGTGTCTCACCCCCACCGCAGTAGACCGGTCCTGTTCGCGGCCGCGGCCGCGCTGGCCGTCGCGGGACCCCTGATATCCGCCCCGACCGCCTCGGCCGCCACCCCCACGGCGGCCGAGGTCTCCCCCCACGCCGCCCAGACGATCGACGACATCGGGGCCTCCGGCGCCTGGTGGGTCAACGACCTGCAGCACTTCAAGCCCGAGGTGCAGGCCCAGGTGGCCCGACTGCTCTTCTCCCAGCAGGGGTTGGCCCTGAGCTCGTACCGCTACAACATCGGCGGTGGCGGGGTCGCGGTCACCACCCCGGCCCGCGTCGCCGAGGACTTCCTGAATCCCGACGGCTCCTACGACTGGAGCAGGGACAAGGGCGGCCGGACCTTCCTCAAGTACGCCGCGAAATACGGCGTCAAGGACCTGATCGGCTTCGTCAACAGCGCGCCTGCGCAATGGACCACCAACGGGCAGAGCTGCGGCGGCCAGTTGAAGCCGGAGAACGAGGGCGACTACGCCAGGTACGTCGCCGACGTGACCCGGCACTTCGCCCGGCAGGGCGTGAAGCTGGACTACATCAGCCCCTTCAACGAGCCGGACAACGACTTCGGTTCGTGCGGCCAGGAGGGCATGAAGGTCACCGTCGACCAACGCGACGACATCGTGCGGGCGTTGGGCGCCGAGCAGAAGGCCCGCAAGCAGAAGACCTCGATCATCGCCGACGAGTCCAGCCAGACCACCCAGTTCGTCTCCGAGCTCCCGCAGTGGATCTCACAGCCGGGCACCGCCCAGTACGTGTCCGCGCTCGCGCACCACACGTACAACAACCCCAATGACGGGCAACTCGCCAACGTCTACGAGACGTCGAGGACCGTCGGCCAGAAGTCCTGGGCCACGGAGATCTGCTGCTTCGGCAAGGGCTCCACGGGCTGGAACCAGGAGTACGACCCGTCCATCGACAACGCCCTGCTGATGTCGAGGATCATCTACAAGGACTTCGCGAGCGCCCACGACTCGGCCTTCCAGTGGTGGGTGGCGCTGGCCAGCGGCTACGGCAGCTCCCCCACCGAGAAGAACGACGTCGGCTGGAACGACGGCCTGATCTACTACGACCCCGACTACGCGACGAACGGCAACCAGAGCCTGTACTTCACCAAGCGCTACTACGCGCTCGGCCAGTACAGCAAGTTCGTCCGCCCGGGCTCGGTCGCGCACAACGTGACCGGGGCGCCGGACGGCGTCGAGGTCTCCTCCTACGACTCCGGCGGCAAGTGGGTGGTCGTGGTCAACAACCACAACGCCACCGACACCCCGCTGAGTCTGCACTTCAACAGCAAGGCGCCGGTACGGGCCGCACAGGCCGTACGGACGTCGGCCACCGAGGACTGGGCGAAGGTCGCCAGGCCCTCGGTGAGCGGTGGCACGGTGTCGGCCACGCTCGCCGCCCGCTCGGTCACGACGTACGTCTTCGACCAGAAGGGCCGCGGCGCTACGGCGGTCACGGGCGCGCTGGCGGGCAAGCAGTCCGGCAAGTGCCTGACCGCGAGCGCCTCGGGAGCCGCCATCGGCACCTGCACCGGCACCACCGAGCAGTCGTGGTCGTACGACGCCAAGGGCGGCCTGAAGGGCGCGAACGGGTATCTGACGGCCGGGAGTGCGGGCCTGACGACCAGTGCCGACTTCACCGGTGACGCGAGCCAGCGCTGGCTGCTCAACGCCAACGGACAGATCCTCAGCGAGGCGTCCGGCAAGTGCCTCGACGTCAGCGGACAGGCGACCGCCGACGGCAGCAAGGTGATCCTCTACAGCTGCAACGGCGGCACGAACGAGGCCTGGAACAGGGCCTGACCAGGATCCGACCCGGATCCACCAGGGTCCGCCCCCCCACTGACCGAGGGCCGCCGGCCACCTGACCCCGGCGGCCCTCAACCCCCTTGCACCACACCCCCGTTCGGGATCCCGAACCGCGTACAACGTTTCGCGCAGACTTCGTCCAACCCCTTGCCTAAGGCCTTCGCGAACGCTTAGCTTCCCGCACTGCAATCCCTTTGAGCCATCTGGCGCTGAGCGACAGAGCCGCAGCCGCAACAGAGACAAGGACGTCAGCATGTCGGCAACGAGCAACAGCAACTGGTCCCGTCGATCGATCTTCCGGGCCGCCGCGGGCATGGCCGCAGCCGGCACCCTCGCCGCGTGCGGCAGCAACAACGGCCGCGGTGGATCCGGCGGGTCCGGTTCCGGCAAGCACCTGGTCCAGTACTTCCACGCCTACGGCGAGGCGGGTACGGAGCAGGCCCTCAAGCGGTACGCGGCCGCGTACAAGAAGGCCGACGTCAGCACCAGCTGGATCACGGGCAACAACTTCGAATCCGCGCTCTTCGCGACCCTGCTCAGCAGCAAGGCGCCCGACGTCTTCGAGTTCCACCCGCAGCTGCAGCTCGTCAAGAGCGGCCAGGTGGCGGACCTCAGCGACCTCATCGACCCGGTGAAGGACGACTTCAACCCGAACGACATCAAGTCCCACACGGTCGACGGGAAGATCTACGGGATCCGGATGATCGACGACCCGCAGTTCTTCTACTACCGCAAGTCGATGCTGGAGAAGGCCAAGGTCGACGTCCCGACCACCCTCGACGAGCTGATCGAGGCCGCCGCGAAGCTCACCACCGGCAAGGTCAAGGGCCTCTTCCTCGGCAACGACTTCACCGCGATCCAGAACAACCTGATCTGGTCGGCCGGTGCCGACACCCTCGACGCGAAGAACCAGATCGCCTACCACACGCCGGGCGTCATCGAAGGCCTGAAGAAGCTGCGGACCCTGTTCACCAGCGGTCATGTGCTGCTGGACGCTCCGACCGACTTCTGGGACCCCTCCTCGCTCGACCAGGGCCTGTGCGCCATCCAGTGGGGCGGCATGTGGTCCATGCCGGCCATGCAGAAGGCCCTCGGCGACGACCTCGGCGTCTTCCCCTTCCCGAAGATCGGCAGCGCCGGCAAGCAGTCCGTCTACAACGGCGGCTGGTCGATCTTCGTCAACGCCAAGGGCAAGAACGTCGACGCGGCCAAGGAGTACGTGAAGTGGCTGTGGATCGACCAGAAGCAGTACCAGGAGGACTGGGCCACCTCGTACGGCTTCCACATCCCGCCGCGCACCTCGATAGCCAACCAGGCCACCAAGCTCAAGTCCGGCCTGCCGGCTGAGGGCGTCAAGCTCTTCACGGACTACGGCCACTTCGACAACATCGGCTGGGACCAGACGATGATCACCGCCTTCAACGACGTGCTCGCGTCCTCCGTCCGCAAGAACGGCGACCCCGAAGCCGCGCTCGACGCCTGCGACAAGAAGGTCAACGTCGAGCTCAAGAAGCTGTTCGGATAAGCCGCCGGGAACCCCACGACATGTCGACCACCACCACACGCGGGGTCGCCCAGCCCGCCCCGGCCAAGGCCTCCCAGGCCCGGCCGCGGCGGGGCCTGCGGGGCAACCCGACGTTCAACTTCTGGCTTTTCACCGGGCCGTTCCTCATCGGCCTGGTGATCTTCGTCTTCGTGCCGATCGTCTGGAGCATCTGGCTCAGCTTCTTCGACGCCCGGTACACGGTCACGCCGAGCCACTTCATCGGCTTCGACAACTACAAGCAGATCCTGACCAACAGCAACTTCCCCAGCTCGCTGGTGACGTTCACCGTCTTCGCCGCGTTCATCGTGCCGACCACCTGGGCACTGTCGCTGGGGCTCGCGCTGCTGGTGAACCGGCTGACCTTCATGCGGGCGTTCTTCCGGTCGGTGTTCTTCCTGCCGACCGCCGTCTCGTACGTGGCCGCCGCCCTGATCTGGAAGATGTCCATCTTCAACGGCGTCCGCTTCGGCCTGGCGAACACCGTCATGAGCTGGTTCGGCGTCGACAACACCGCCTGGATCTCCAACCCTAGCCCGCCCTGGTACTGGCTGGTCATCGTGACCCTGCGCCTGTGGATCCAGGCCGGTTTCTACATGATCCTGTTCCTGGCGGCGCTGCAGAACATCCCGCCGGAGCTGTACGAGGCCGCCGCCATCGACGGCGCCAAGCGGGGCTGGCAGACCTTCCGGTACATCACGCTGCCCCAGCTGCGGGCCACCTCGACCGCGGTGATCCTGCTGCTGCTGATCGCCGCGTACCAGGCGTTCGACGAGTTCTTCAACATCATCGGCACCAAGGCGACCTGGGCACAGACACCGTTGATGGAGCTGTACAAAACGGCCCTCGGCACCGACCAGGACTACGGCGCCGGCAGCGCGGGCGCGGTCATCCTGTCCCTGCTGATCTGTATCGTCACGCTGGCCCAGGGCAAGATCATGGGCTTCGGAGGAGGGGAGGACAAGTGACCGTCACCGCACCGCACGCCGACAAGGACCGCAAGAAGCGCGGAGGGGTCCTCGGCAACACCGGCCTGTACATCGCCGTCACCGTCGCCGCTTTCCTCTTCCTGATCCCCTTCTACCTGATCCTCCGCAACGCGCTCTCCACCGACCCGGAGATCACGGGCGAGAACTGGAAGCTGCTGCCCTCCTTCCAGTGGGGCAACATCTCCGAGCTCTTCGACGACCCGACCGTCGAGTTCGCCCACTCCATGTGGAACTCCACGGTGATCGCCGTCCTGAGCACCGTGGGCACCCTGCTGTTCTGCTCCATGGCGGGATACGGCCTGGCCCGCATCCCTTACAAGCACGCCAACAAGGTCTTCTACGTCGTTCTGGCGACCCTGATGGTCCCCACGGCCGTCACCTTCGTGCCCAGCTTCGTGCTGGTGTCCTCCCTCGGCTGGATCGACACCTACCGGGGCATGATCATCCCGGGGCTGTTCAGTGGTTTCACCTGCTTCCTTTTCCGGCAGTACTTCCTGGGATTCCCCAAGGAGCTGGAGGAGGCGGCGCGCGTGGACGGGCTCGGCTACTGGGGCGCGTACTGGCGGATCGTCGTACCCAACTCGCTGAACTTCTTCGCGGCCATCGCCACGATCACGTTCATCAGCGGCTGGAACGCCTTCCTGTGGCCGCTGGTCATCGGCCAGGACCCGAGCGCCTGGACCGTGCAGGTCGCGCTCTCCTCCTTCATGACCAACCAGACCGTGAACTTCCATCTGATCTTCATGGCAGCCGCCATTTCCATCCTGCCCCTGGTGTTCGTGTTCCTCTTCCTCCAGCGCTGGCTGGTCCAGGGGATCGCGCAGACGGGCATCAAGGGCTGACGCCTTTCTCACCATGACCTGGAGACCGATGACTTCCCGCACCACGGCCACCGACTACGTAGAGGACGTCTCCCCGGGCAGCGGGGCGCTCCCGCCCCGCGCCTGGTATGCGACCTCCGACGCGAAGTCGCTTTCCCTGAACGGCAGCTGGCGGCTGCGTGTGTCGCCGACCGCCGACGCCGAGGACGACTCGTTCGCCGAGCCCGGATTCGACGCCGGGGACTGGGCCGAGGTCACGGTCCCGGGTCACTGGGTGCTCCAGGGCGACGGCGCCTTCGGCCTGCCCATCTACACCAACCACCTCTACCCCTTCCCGGTCGACCCGCCGCACGTGCCGACGGAGAACCCGACCGGCGACCACATCCGCGTCTTCGACCTGCCCGCGGACTGGCCCGCGGACGGCGGCGCGGTGATCCGCTTCGACGGCGTGGAGTCCTGCGCCCGCGTCTGGCTCAACGGCACGGACATCGGCGAGTTCAAGGGCTCCCGGCTGCCGCACGAGTTCGCGGTCGGCCACCTGCTGAAGCCGGCCGGCAACGTCCTGGCCGTCCGCGTCCACCAGTGGTCGGCCGGTTCCTACCTGGAGGACCAGGACCAGTGGTGGCTGCCGGGCATCTTCCGTGACGTGACGCTGCTGCACCGCCCGGCCGGCAGCGCGCTCGACTTCTTCGTGCACGCCTCCTACGACCACCTCACGGGCGAGGGCACCCTGCGCGTCGACTCCGACGTCGAGGGGCGGGTGCTCGTGCCCGCCCTGGACATCGATGTCGAGACGGGGACGACGGTCACGGTGCCGGTCCAGCCGTGGTCGGCCGAGGTGCCGAAGCTGTACGACGGCGAACTGGTCACCGAGGGCGAGCGGGTGCCGCTGCGCATCGGCTTCCGCACGGTGGAGCTGTCCGACGGCCTGATCAAGGTCAACGGGACGGCGGTCCTGTTCAAGGGCGTCAACCGCCATGAATGGCATCCGGAGCAGGGCCGCGCCCTCGACCTGGAGACCATGCGGGAGGACGTGCTGCTGATGAAGCGGCACAACCTCAACGCCGTGCGCACCTCCCACTATCCGCCGCACCCCGCCTTCCTCGACCTGTGCGACGAGTACGGCCTGTGGGTGATCGACGAGTGCGACCTGGAGACCCACGGCTTCACCGAGCAGGCCTGGCGCGACAACCCCGTCGACGAGGACCGCTGGACCCCGGCCCTGCTCGACCGGGCCGCCCGCATGGTCGAGCGCGACAAGAACCACCCGTCGGTGGTGATCTGGTCGCTGGGCAACGAGGCCGGCACCGGCCGCGGGCTGACCGCGATGGCCGAGTGGATCCACGACCGCGACGCCTCGCGCCTGGTGCACTACGAGGGCGACTGGAACTGCCGCGACACGGACGTCTACTCACGGATGTACGCCGGTCACGCCGAGGTGGAGACCATCGGCAAGGAGCTGGACGGCGGCACCCACAAGCGCCGCGAACTCCCCTTCATCCTCTGCGAGTACGGCCACGCCATGGGCAACGGTCCCGGTGGCATCGCCGACTACCAGCGCCTGTTCGAGACGTACGAGCGGCTCCAGGGCGGCTTCATCTGGGAGTGGATCGACCACGGCGTCACCCACCCCGAGCTGGGTTACGCCTACGGCGGCGACTTCGGCGAGGAGCTGCACGACGGCAACTTCGTCTGCGACGGCCTGGTCTTCCCGGACCGGCGGCCCTCTCCCGGCCTTCTGGAGTTCAAGAAGGTCATCGAGCCGGTCTCCCTCGAGGCCGCCGATGGCACCGTACGGGTCACGAACAAGCAGGACTTCGCCGACCTGTCGGCGTTCGCCTTCGAGTGGTCGTACCAAGTGGACGGCGAGAGCGTCGAGTCGGGCTCCCTGGCGGTGCCCGCGCTCGCCCCGGGCGAGTCGGCGGACGTCAAGCTGCCCGAACCGCCGGCCGACCACGGACGCGGCGAATCACAGTGGACGGTACGGGCGCTGCTGGCAGCGGACACCGCTTGGGCGCCGCGGGGCCATGAGGTCGCCTGGGGCCAAGTCCCGGTGTCTGCACGGCCGTTGCAGGCTGTCCCGGCCACCGACGGCCCCGTGCTCGGCGACCGCGTGATCACTCTGGGCCCGGCCTCCTTCGACGCCCGCACGGGCGCGCTCAGGAGCATCGGTGACGTGCCGGTGACCGGCCTGCGGCTGGATGTGTGGCGGGCGACCACCGACAACGACGAGGGCGCCGGGTGGGAAGACGGCATCCGGTACGCGGAGCTGTGGCGCAAGTATGGCCTGCACCGCATGCGCCACCGCATCGACTCCGTGGAGGCGACCGACGACGCGCTGACCGTCCGCACCCGGGTGGCGCCGGCCGCCTGGGAGTTCGGCCTGGCGACCGTCTACCGCTGGACGTCCGACGGCAACCGGCTGCGGCTGACAGTGTCCGTGGGCCCGCAGGGCGAGTGGCCGGTGCCGCTGCCGCGGCTGGGCGTACGGTTCGGACTCGGCGCGGCGGACACGGTGAGGTGGTTCGGCGGCGGCCCCGGTGAGGGCTACCCCGACACCAAGTCGGCGTCCCGCATCGCCCGTTACGAGTCCACGGTCGACGACCTCCAGACCCCCTACCTCCGCCCCCAGGAGAACGGCGCCCGCCCCGACGTCCGTTGGGCGGAACTCGGCGGCCTGCGGATCGAGGGCGACCCGGAGTTCCACCTCACGGCCCGCCGCTGGACGACGGAACAACTGGACGCCGCCACCCACCGCACCGACCTCACCCCGGGCGACACGGTATGGGTCAACCTCGACCACGCCCACCACGGCATCGGCACGGCGTCCTGCGGACCGGGCGTGCTGCCGCAGTACCGGCTGGGGGCGGGACCGGCGGAATTCTCGTTCGTGTTCTCGCCGACGGGCTGAACCGAGGCGTACTCGACCGGCTGACCGACCCGCCCCGCCGCCGACCGCGGCGGGGCGGCGGTGGTCCACGCCCATCCCGCCGACACGAGGAGCTGCCCCATGTACGCCGCCGTGGACCACGTGACCGCGGCCTACGGCCTCGGCAGCGGCACCGGCACCTGCCGCTGGACCATCGAGCCGGTCACCCGAGGCGCGCTGGGCCGGATCTGGAAGATGTCGGGACCGTCCGGCGACTGGGCAGTGAAGGAAATGCTCTTCGGCTGCGACGAGCGCCAGGTACGGCGCGAAGCCGCCTTGCGCGACGCCTCGGAAACCCTGGGCATCGCGTCACCACGCCTGCTGAGGAACGGCGAGGGCGCACCCGTCACCCGGCTCCCGCCTCACCTGGGCGGCTCGTACCTGAAGCTCTACGACTGGGTCGACGGAACCGCCGCCGACCCCACCGCCCCGGAGATCCTGGCCTGGGTGGGCCGGAGCCTGGCCCTGCTCCACAGGGCCGGGGCAGGACCGACGCAGCCCCCGATCGCCTGGTACGAAAAATGCCCCACCGATTCCGAGTGGCAAGCCCTGCGCCGAAAGGTCGCCGACTCCGCCCTCCCCTGGTCCGACGATCTGGCAGCCGTCGCCGCCCGGTCGTCGGAACTCTCCCGCTACGTGACCCCGGCCGACCGCACCGCCCTGGTGACCTCCCACCTCGACGTCCAGCCCCAGAACGTCCTGGTCGGCCGGGACGGCCCGGTCCTGATCGACTGGGACAACGCGGGACCGACGACACCGGCACGGGAACTGGCGTGCGTGGTGTTCGCCTGGTCGGGCAGGAACCGCCCGAACCCGGACGCGGCCCGGCACCTGGTCCGGGCGTACGTGGCGGCCGGGGGCCCGGGAAGGATCGGCACCCCGCACGCCTTCTCCATGCTCCTCGCGACCAGCCTGAACTACGTCCATGTCCAGGCGGAAGCAGCGGTGGACCAGACGAGGACACCGGACGAACGGGCGTTCGCGGACGATCAGGTACGTACCTCCCTGATGGCCCTCCCGGACCTCCCCACGCTCTCCCTCCTGATCAAGGAACTCGCCCCGGAGTGGTGACCAACGCTCCAACCGGCCCCACCACCAGCCGCTACACTGTCACCGGTGACCCGGCCACCGGCCGACCACCAGATCCTAGCCTTCGCCTTCGTAGCTCAGGGGATAGAGCACCGCTCTCCTAAAGCGGGTGTCGCAGGTTCGAATCCTGCCGGGGGCACAGACAGAAGGGCCAGCTCAGGAGGGGTTTCCTCCAAGGCTGGCCCTTGGCCATTTCAGGCGCCGTGCCACATCCATGCCACTACGAGCCCGCCCGATCCTTTTCAGAGGGCTCGGGGGTGGCCACTCCCCCGCCGCCCCGGATCATGGCCCCAAGCCGGTCGGCGATGGCCCGGTCCCGGTCGCTGGTCATGTGCTGGTGGATCAGCCCAGTCGTCCCTCCGCCGCAGTTGGCCCGCCTCTGCGGATCGACGAAGACGTGTGTCTCGGTCGGCAGCGGCGAAGTGCTCCAGATGATGCGTGACCGCGTCGAGGAGTGTCTGGGCCACGTCAGGTCAGGAGGTATGCCTTCAGGATCGTCACCGCGTAGGTGTTGCCGGTGGTGTCGGTCAGGGTGGATTTGAGGGAGACCGAGCGGGCGTTTTCCGGGTGGGTCAGGGTGAGGGTCTTTTTGCCGTGGGTGGTGGTCACTGGGGCGGGGGACCATGTCTTGCCGGCGTCGTAGGAGACCTTCACCGTCAGGGATTTCAGGTCAGTGGCCGCCGGGCCCTGGAGGGAGAGGGGGATCGTGGTGCGGCGGCCTGCGGGGGCCGTGCCGGTCGGGGTCAGCTTCGGGTGGAAGCGGACCGTGGAGAGGGGCAGGGAGCCGGAGTCGGACGGGCTGGACGTGAAGGTCCAGGCCGCTGTCAGGCGGCTCGTGGTCGTGGCCACGCCTGGCGGGCGGGTCAGGTTCGTTCGGATCGTGTAGCGGGCCGGGACGGACGGGAGCTTCTCCACGGTCTGGCAGAGGTCGCCGTCGTTGTCGAGCAGGGTGCTGCCGTCCGCGGTGACCGTGGTGTGGCGTTCCGCTGTGGAGTAGGCGGGGTGCCCGGTCCCGTCGGCGAGGTCGGGGACGCACAGGTCGAGGGTGTCGCCGTCGCGCTGTGCGCCGTACGGGCCGCCGGTGATCGGGCTGAAGACACCGACGTTGTACGTGGCTGCGTAGGTCCGGCCCGCTTGGTACGACTTCGCGCTCTCCGTGCCGTAGAAGACGTCCTCGTCGTCTCCGGAGGCGTTTCCCTGGCCCAGGTTGGCCGTCCACTTGAAGCCCTTGGGCGTGGTGACGTAGATCTTCGCGGTCGTCGGGAGCGGGAAGGGGTCGCTCACCGTGCCCAGCGACAGGGTGGGGCCGCTCCACAGGACGTTGACGATGCCCTTGCGGTGTGCGACGGACGAGCCGAAGTTCCGCTTCAGCAGGGCCAGTTCGTTCATGCGCGTGGTGTGCCGATAGCCGGTGGGGAAGCGGTCGGGCAGGTTGTGGAGCAGGTGGTAGGTGGTGCTGCCCTTCTGCCACAGGCCGCCGATCTGCGTACTGAGCCTCCCGGCCGGGGAGGCCGGACCCAGGGTCGCGGTGCGCAGGTTCTTGAACGCCCCCAGGAACAGGGTGGTGTTGTGCGGCTCGCTCCCGGTGTCCCCGGTGCCCACGGCGAGGTTGAGCTGGCCGTCGGACATCTTCGCGCCCTGCGGCGCGGTGATCCCGACCGGCTTCGCCTTGCGCGCGTCGAAGACGACCGTGGTGTCCCCGGTCAGCGAGAGCCGCGGCCGGACCAGCGCGGAGGTGCCCCTGGCGTCTTCCATCAGGGTGTCCACGACGTAGTCGCCGCGCGGGACCCGCACCCGGTACACGCCCTTGGAGATCTGCTCGGAGTCCTCGAGGTTCGTGGTCCAGTACGTGCCCGAGTACCCGAGGATCTCGGTCAGCGGCGCGCTCACGGGCTTGCCGCCGCGGTCGAGGAACTTCAGGGTCAGGTCGTGCGCCTCGGCCTCCCGTACGACGCCGAAGGCGGTCCGTACGACCGCGGGGTCGGCGCCGTTCCGCGCGGTGGCGACCAGCGTGCCCGAGTAGGCGCCGTCCGCCGCCTCGACACGGGTGTCCGCGGTGAGGTCGACGCCGGCGGTGCCGCCCGCCGGGACGGTGAGCTGTGTGGTGCTCAGCGTGAACATGCCTTCCGGGGCCGTGCTGCCTCCGGGGCCGGTCGCGGTGGCCGTCAGGTCCAGGGTGACGGGCTGGTCGCCGTCGTTGCGGTAGGTGATGTGCTGGGTGACCGGCCGGTCGTCGGTGTGGGGCCACAGCTGCTTGCCGAAGGACACGGAGGTCTGTTCGCTCGCCACCGCCCCCTCCAGTGCCCGGGACACGTCGACCCGACCCGTCCCCTGCTGGTAGCCGGTCGCGCCGGTGATCGGGATGGTGGACGCGGTGAGCGCCTGCTTGATCCGTGCGCCGGTCCAGTCGGGGTGCCGCTGGGCGAGGATCGCGGCCGCCCCCGCGACATGCGGCGTCGCCATCGACGTACCGGACATGGAGACATAGCCGTCGGCTGCCGGGTCGCCCATGTGGCCGTGCGCCGCCCTCGCCGAGACGATGTCCACGCCCGGCGCCGTGAGGTCCGGTTTCAGCGCGCTGTCGGCGGTCGGGCCGGTGCTGGAGAAGTCGGCGAGCCGGTCCTCGCCGTCGACGGCGCCCACGGTGAGCGCCGATTCCGCAGCCCCCGGCGAGTCGACGGTTCCCGCGTCCGGGCCCTCGTTGCCGGCCGCGGCGACGGTGAGCATGCCGGTGCTCTTCGAGAGGGCGTTCACCGCCGCCTCGACCGGGTCCTCCCCCGGGGTGTCGGCCTGGCCCAGGCTGAGGTTGGCCACCTTGGCGCCCTGCCCGGCGGCCCACTCCAGGCCGGCGATGACGCTGGAGTCGCTGCCCTCGCCGCTGTCGTCCAGCACCTTGGCGTTGAGGATCCCGGCACCGGGCGCGACGCCCTTGTACCGGCCGCCGGACCGTGTGCCGGAGCCCGCCAGCGTCGCGGCCACATGGGTGCCGTGGCCGGCCATGTCGTCGGTGCTGCCGGTGCCGGTGAAGTTCTTCGAGGCCGTCACCGCCGAGGCGAGGTCCGGGTGTGTGGTGTCGACGCCGGTGTCCAGGACGGCGACCTTGACACCCTTGCCGTCGTATCCGGCCGCCCAGGCGGCCGGGGCGCCGATCTGCGCGACGCCGCCGCCCACCTCCCCGGCCTTCGCGCCGTCTTCGTCCGCCGGCGCCTTGAACCGGCCGTCCAACCAGACCCGCGCGACCCCCTGCTCCTCGGTGAGGGCCTGCCACATGTCGTCGGCCCCGGCCTTGGGCACGGTGATCGCGGCGCCCGCCACGCTGGGCAGCTCCCGGCTCACGGTGGCGTCCGCGTCCGCGACCAGTGACTTCTGGGTGCTCCTGCGCTGGGCGGACTTGCCCTCGTACGACACGATCAGCGGGAACGTGCCGCGCCGGGTGTCGTCGTATCCGGCGCGTATCAGGCCACTGACGTCGAACAGCCGCATGTCCAGGACGCCTTGGCCGATCAGGGCGGCGGCGTCGGCGGGAACGACGTACTGATCGCCCCCGACGCCGCGCACGGACACCGGGACGTGCTCACGGCCCGGTGCCCGCCGTACGCCCGTAACCCGGCCCCGGGTGTCCAACCGGACCCGGTCGCCGGTGAGGAGGGTGACGTACCGGCCGGCCGCGGAGGCGGAGCCGGCGGTCCGCGCGCCGAGGGCGGGGCTGCCGGGCGCCGCGACCGTGGCGGTGTCCTGCGTCCGCAGGCCGAGGCCGGAGCCCGTGGCCGCCACCGAGACACCCGTCATCAGCCCCGCCACCAGCAGGGCGGCCACCGAGGCGCTTGCGGTTCTGTCGCGCATTCAGCTCGCCTGCCCGGGGACCTGCTTGGCGGCGTCGACGACCGCGCGCTCGGTGATCGCGCTGGTGAACGTGACGGTACCGACCTTGAGCGGACTGTCCGCCGTGGCCTTGACCACCACGATGCGCTCGCCCAGGAACTGCAGGGTCTTCTTGTCGAAGATCCACTCGGTGCGCTCGCCGTCGACGGGGTTCTCGCGGGCGATCGCGACCCCGTGCCGGCCCGTGGCGTCGACCGCGTCGTTCACCGAGACGACTCCGGGGATCTTGGCCGCGGCCTTGTAGAGGGCGGCGCCGACCTCGGCAGGCGGGTAGCTCTCGGTCAGCAGGTCACCGATGGCGACGAAGGCGGCCTGGTCGCGCGGCACCTCGGGGTCCCGGACGGCGTCCGACGCACGGTAGATCCGCTGCAGCAGCGCGTCGGGGTCGGTCGGCAGCTCGGCCAGGGCGTTGTAGGCGCCGCTGAACGGGGTGTCGCTCTTGAGGGTGGTGCCCTTGTCGCTCGTCTCGCCGGCCTCGATCAGCCAGCCGTCCCTGCCGTCGAGGGAGTTCCAGACCTGTCGGGAGTGCAGCTCGTCGCTGACCGCCTCGCGCTTGTCGCCGTCGGCCTTGATGTAGCTGTCGGCCACCTTCGAGGCGATGTAGATGTACTGGCCCTTGTGCGGGGTGGGCGCGGAGGTCTCGGCGGCGGCCAGGGAGATGCGGTCGAGGAGCTGGGGGGCGCCCTTGGCGTCGGCGGTGCCGATCTGGGTGGTCAGTGCGGGGCCGGTGGCCAGGGCGGTCCTGCCGCCGTCGGTTCCGCCGCCGGTGAGGGCGAGGCCGCCCACGACCGCGCCGGCCAGGGCGAAGGCCCCGGCGGGCAGCAGGATCGTACGGCGCAGGAACGGGTTGGGGCGCTTCACGGGCGCGAGGGGAGAGGTAGCGGACGTACGGGAGGAGGTGCGGAGGTCTTCGTGGATCTGGGCCATCATCTGCTCCTTGTGGAACTGGTGGCGGCCCGCCGGCAGATCCCGCTCGGCGGAGGGCAGCAGACTCTGCGTCTCCGTCCACTCAGCCGGGTGGGGCTGGTGGGAGGGGCTGGCGTTCATCGGTTTCCTTCCTGTGCGGACCGGACCGCGTATCCGCGATCACCTGTTATCTGCCGGTTCGTGCGGGTGGGTTCCCGTTTTTCTCCGAGCAGTTGTGCATCGGCGAGCTTGCGCAGCCTGGCGCGGGCACGGGAGAGGCGGGAGCGGACGGTGCCGACCGGGATGCCCAGGGCGCGGGCCGCCTCGGCGTACTCCATCCCCTCCCACAGGCACAGCGTCAGGACCTCACGCTCGGGACGCTTGAGCAGACTGAGGGCGGCGAGCGTGGCGTTGATACGGCGCCGGTCGTCCAGGCGTCCGGCGGTCTCCTCGGCGTGGTCCTCGACCCGTTCCTCGGCGGCGTGCGCGGCTGCCGCGGCGCTCGCCGCGTTGCGGTAGCGGCGGTTGCTGCGGTGGTGGGAGCGGGCGACATTGGTGGCGATGCCCAGCAGCCACGGCCGCAGCGAGCCACCTTCGGCCTCGACCGAGGCACGGCGCCGCCACGCCTCCATGAACGTCGTCGACATGACATCCTCGGCCAGCGACCAGTCGGCGGTCAGCCGGAAGGCATGGTTGTACACCACGCGGGCGCACTCGTCGAAGAGTTCCGCGAAGGCGTCCGGATCTCCGTCTCGCACCCGGGTTCGCATATCTGTGGTCACGTCTTGAACTGACGTACGGCGCGGGCGAGTTCCGGTGAGCTACGTCACACCAGCCGCGCAGGTCACCAGGGCGGCGACCGCACGAGGACTCGGTGGACATGGCAGCCGCTCACCCGCGCACCACTCAGGCTGCGAGGCCCGAAAGCGGGGACGGGAGGAGGTTCGACTGCCCTGCCTGTCGGACTTTCTCGACCACTTCGCCGCCAAGTTCCTCGCGGGTAGCGTGAGGGGCATGCGGCGCCCACGCTCAGCCGAATGTGAGTTGCGGTCAGCGGTCGAAGGGGCCGCGGGTGAGTTTTGCCGGTGCGGGAGTGCGGTTAGTGCCAGCACGTTTCCCCGCCGCCGTCCCGTTCGGTGCCTATCGATACCGCGTAGACGAGGCCCTGGCCCGTCCCTGCCGCCGTCTCGGGCTCGGGGGAGAAGCCCCTGGGGTGGAGGTCGACGGTGAGTAGCAGGTGGCGGTCCCTCTCGGTCGCGGTCCAGCAGGCGCCCTCCACCGTGGCGGGCGGTGCCCCGGCGGCCGGGTCCCGTTCGCGGTGCCAGCCGGCCGCGGCGGCCGCGTTGGCGTAGTGGGTGATGACGTCTCCGGGTTCACCCGGGAACGTGTACAGGCGGTCCGCGTGCAGCCACGGCGCTCCGGCGCTGTCGTCGTCGCATCCGGTGGTCACGCCGACGCCGCGGTAGCCGGCGGGTTCCGAGGCGTTGGTGGGCGCCGAGGCGAGCAGTGGCTGCTGGGCCAGCCGTGCTAGTTCGGCGGCCGTGTGGTCGCAGCCGGCTCCGCCGATGGCCGAACACGCGCTGAGGAAGCCGGCTGCCGGCAGCAGGAGGGCTGCCGCGAGTACGGCGCGGGTGCCGGCGGCGGGTCTTGTCGGGGACACGGTGCTCCTGGAAGGACGGGGGTGGGTGGTGGCTAGCGCTCGGTCGTGGTGCCGCCCGCCCCCGGCACGATCAGCCCCGTCTCGTAAGCCACCACCACGGCCTGGGCGCGGTCGCGGAGGGTGAGTTTGGAGAGGATTCGGGTCACGTGGGTTTTCACCGTGGCCTCGCTCAGGCCGAAGTGGGTGGCGAGTTCGGTGTTGCTGAGGCCGTTGCCGAGGGCGCGGAGGACTTCGAGTTCGCGGGGGGTGAGCGCCGAGAGGTCTCGGTGGAGGGTGGCGGTGTGGGTGGTGTCGTGGGCGACGAAGCGTTCGATGAGGCGTCGGGTGATGGTCGGGGCCAGCAGCGCGTCGCCGGTGCGGGCGAGGCGGACGGCCGCGACCAGGTGCTCGGGGGTGACGTCCTTGAGGAGGAAACCGCTCGCTCCCGCGGTGAGGGCGGCGTAGACATAGCGGTCGAGGTCGAACGTGGTCAGGATGAGGACGCGGGGCGGATCGGGCACCAGGCCGGAGAGGATGCGCCGGGTGGCCTCCAGACCGTCGGTCCCGGGCATGCGGATGTCCATCAGGACCAGGTCGGGGCGGGTGCGGCGGACCGCGTCGATCGCCTCGTCGCCGTCCGAGGCCTCGGCGACGACCTCGATTCCGTCCGCGGCGAGGATCAGGCTGAAGCCGGTGCGGACCAGTACCTGATCGTCGGCGATCACCACCCGCGGCGGCGGCTCGCTCACGCCGGTTCCTGGACCGGCAGGACGGCGCGGACCCTGAACCCGCCGGTGGGCCGTTCCCCCGCCTGCAGGGTGCCGCCGTGGACGGCGAGGCGTTCGCGCAGGCCCATCAGGCCGTAGCCGGCGGCAGCACTGGGGCTCGGGTCGACCGGGGACATCGCGGTGCCGCCCGTGTCGGAGACCTCGATGTGCAGCGCGCCCGGGACGTGGTCGACGGTGACCCGTACCCGGGCGCCGGCCGCGTGCTTCACGGCGTTGGTCAGCGCCTCCTGCACCACGCGGTACGCGGCCAGCTCGACACCGGCGGGCAGCGGTACGGGGGTTCCGGTGACGGTCAGCTCGATGGGCACGCCGGTCCTGCGGAGGCGGTCGGTGAGGGCAGGCACCTGGGCCAGACCCGGTTGCGGTGCCAGGTCAGCGTCCGTGACCGGGCCGGGGGCGTCACCAGCCGCCGGAGCGGAGCCGTAGCCGACCGGCACCCCGTCACCACAACCAACCGCCCCCGCCCCAACCTCCCCGGAGTCCACCCCACCCCCTTCTCCACCCACCAGCTCTGCCCCATCGGCCGCCATCCTCAACAGGCCCATCACCTGCCGCAGTTCCGTCATCGCGGTGCGGCCCCCCGCCTCCACCGCCAGCAGTGCCTCGCGGGCGCGGTCCGGGGCGGTGTCCATCACCTTGCGGGCCGCGCCTGCCTGGATGACCATCACGCTCACATTGTGGGTGACGACGTCGTGGAGTTCGCGGGCGATACGGGAGCGTTCGCGGTCGACGGCCAGCCGGGTCGCGGTCTCGTGGTTCTCCTGCAGGACGCGCAGGCGTTGCTTCCAGGTGTGGACGGCGTTGGCGGCCAACCCGACCCCGAGCAGGGCGAGGAAAGGGACGACACCGGGCGTGAAGGACGGGAAGTTCTCGTCGTGGAAGACGGCCAGCAGGACCGCCCCGGCCAGCAGGCCGGCCAGCGCTCGCCCGCGGTAGGGGCTGTACACGGCCGCGCTGTAGGCGGCGACCACGCAGGAGACGAAGGTGTAGACGGTCGGGTCGCCGCCGCCCAGCCGCTGGTTGAAGAGCAGGCTCACCCCGGTCACCGCCCAGAACGCGGTCAGCGGATACCCGCGCCGTACCACCAGGGGCAACGCGGTCAGTGCGGCCAGCGCCAGTTGCCAGGCCTGGACCGTGCCGAGGTGCTGTGCCATGTCCGCCGGCGGGAAGGGGGCGTTCGGCGCGCTCGGCGGGGTCGGTACCCACGAGGGGGGCGACACCACGACCGGCGGGAGGGGAACCGTGCCCCTGCCCTGGCGGTGGGCGGCGATCACCGTGCAGGCCGCCAGGACGAAGGCGAGGATCGCGTCGGCCGCCCACATCCACCGGGACGGCCGCGGCAGCGGGCTGCGCTGCCGCAGCGCCGAGACGCTCGTCCTCCACCACTCCGCGATCTCCGCCGCGGCGCCCGCGGTCCCGCCCGTACGCACCGTCCCGACAGCCCCGCCCATGCGCACAGTGTGGCAAGCCCGGAACCCGGCCACATCCCTCCCGCGGCGGACGGCGGCTTACGGCTCGTACATCCCCCGCGTACATCGCTGGGATGACGCGACCGGAGGGTCATCCGGGGGCGGCAGCCGGTCTCGCCGTCACAGGCGACGCGGCCGCCGCGACCCGGCCCCTACCGTCGGGCCGAACCCCGACCATCGGCCCGTGGAGGCACCGTGCCAGCGACCGCGCCCGTCATCGACATCCGCGATGTGACCAGGACGTACGGCGAGGGGCCGCCGGCGCTCGCCGACGTGACCCTGAGCGTGCGCGCCGGAGAGGCGGTCGCCGTGCTGGGACCGTCCGGCAGCGGCAAGTCGACGCTGCTCAACCTGATCGCCGGGCTCGACCGGCCCAGCGCGGGCAGCGTCACCGTCGCCGGGCTGCGGGTGGACGGGATGGGCGAGGCGAGGTCGGCGGAGTTTCGGCGGACGAAGATCGGCATGGTCTTCCAGTTCTTCAATCTGCTGGACGACCTGACGGTCACCGACAACGTGCTGCTGCCCGCCCAGTTGGCGGGTCTGCCCCGGGCCGAGGCGCGGCGGCGGGCCGCCGGTCTGCTGGAGCATCTGCGCATCGACCGGCACGCGGGCGCCTATCCCGGCCGGTTGTCCGGCGGCGAGCGGCAACGGGTCGCCGTTGCCCGGGCCCTGATGAACCGTCCGGCGCTGCTGCTGGCCGACGAACCCACCGGCGCGCTGGACACCGCCTCCGGCGAGGACGTCCGGGAGCTCCTCGCCGAGCTCAACGCCGACGGTCAGACGATCCTCCTGGTCACCCACGATCTGCGCCTGGCGGAGTCCTGCGCGACCAGGACCGTGGAGCTGGTCGACGGCCGCGTCATACGGGACCTCGAGCACACCCCGGCGGTGACCCCATGAGCGCCCTCGGCAAGGTCGTCCGGGCCGGAGTCGCGCGGCGGCGTCTGCAGACCGCCGTCATGATCCTCACCACGCTCATGGCCGTCACCGCGTCCGTGCTCGCCGCCGGGCTGCTCGTCGCGGCACGGGCGCCCTTCGACCACGCCTTCGCCCAGCAGCGAGGCGCCCATCTGACCGTCCAGTTCGACGGGACGAAGGTGACTGGCCGTCAAGTCGGCGCCACCGCACACGTGTCCGGCGTGAGCGCCGCCTCCGGCCCCTTCCGTACCCTCTCCCTGCGGCCGCGCACCGCGTCGGGGTCGGACGCGCTTCCGGCCGGTGTCGATCTGCCGCCGCTGACCGTCGTCGGCCGGGCGGACGCCGGTGGCCACGTCGACGGGGTCAGGCTCGTCGCGGGTGCCTGGGCCGCCCGGCCCGGACAGATCGTGGTGGCGTACGGCGGGATGCCCGTACAGCCGGGTGCCCGGCTGACGTTCCCCTCCGCGCCGGGCGCCCCCACGCTGACGGTGGTCGGCCTCGCCCGGTCGGTCACCGGCACCGCAGACTCCTGGGTGACTCCCGCGCAGGCCGAGGCGTTGAGCGCGCGGGGCGGCCCGGTGTCGTACGAGATGCTCTACCGCTTCCGTCACGCCGGTACGGACGCCCAGGTCGCCGCCGACCGGGACGCGATCGCCGCGGCGGTGCCGAAGGGTGCCCTGAGCGGATCGCGGTCCTATCTGGCCGTACGGCAGCAGGAGACCGCCAACACGATGGCGTTCGTGCCCTTCCTCGCCGCGTTCGGGGTGCTCGGGCTGCTGCTGTCGGTTCTGGTCATCGGCATCGTCGTCAGCGGCGCGGTCGGCGCCGCGACCCGGCGCATCGGCATCCTCAAGTCCCTTGGTTTCAGCCCCGCGCAGGTCGTACGGGCCTATGTCGGGCAGGCGCTGATCCCGGCGGGCGTGGGGTGCGCGCTCGGGCTGGTGCTGGGCAATCTGCTGGCCGTTCCGGTGCTCGGCGAGGTCGGCACGGCCTTCGGCGGTCCGGGGGCGTCGGTTCCCGTGTGGATCGACGTCGTGGTGCCAGGGGTGGCCCTCGCGCTGGTCGCCGGGGCCGCTCTGGTGCCCGCGCTGCGGGCCGGGCGGCTGCGGACCGTGGAGGCGCTCACCGTCGGACGTACGCCCGGTAGCGGCCGGGGGCGTCTGGCGCGGCGGCTCGTAGGGCGGCTGCCGGTCCCGCGGGCGGTGGGGCTCGGGCTGGCGAACCCCTTCGCCCGTCCGGCGCGTTCGGCGACGACGGCCGCCGCGGTCGCCTTCGGCGCCGCCACCGTCACCTTCGGGGTCGGGCTGGCCCTGACGCTCGGGGCCGTCCAGTCGGGCCGCATGCTCGACTCGGCCGGGTCCGTCATGGTGGCGGCCGGCGGCGGACAGGCGCCGCCCGGTGCCCAGGCGGTCCACGCGGACGGTGGCCCCGACGCGCCGAAGGCCGATCCGGCCGAGGTCGCCGCCGCGCTCCGCGCCCAGCACGGGACGAGCCGCTTCTACGGCATCGCACAGGCGGAGGTGAGCGCGTCCGGGATCACCGGCGCCACCACCGTGGTGGCCTACCAGGGTGATACGGCGTGGGCGGCCCCGCAGATGGTCTCGGGCCGTTGGCTGGACGGGCCGGGGCAGGCGGTGGTCACCACCCGGTTCCTGAAGGCCGCCGGGATCCGGGTCGGGGACACCGTGACCCTGACGGAGCGGGGGCGGCGGGCCTCGGTGCGGATCGTCGGCGAGGCGTTCTTCACCGCGGGCGAGGGCATGGAACTCCTCACCCGGACCTCGACGCTCGCGGCACTGGGGCTCGACGCGACGCCGGGCCAGTACGGCGTGCGGACGAAGCCGGGGACAGACCTGGCGCGGTACCTGACCTCGCTCAACGCGGCTCTGCGACCGGTCGGCGCGGTCGCGCAGGCCAACACCGCGCAGACGTCCGACGTGATCGTGACCATGGACGCGCTGGTCGGGACGCTCACCTTGATGCTGGTCGCGGTGGCGGGCCTGGGGGTGCTCAACACGGTCGTCCTCGACACCCGCGACCGCGTCCACGACCTCGGCGTCCTGAAGGCCCTGGGCATGGCGCCACGCCAGACCGTCGCCATGGTGGTCACCTCGGTCGCCGGGATCGGTCTGCTCGCGGGCGCGGTGGCGGTCCCGGCCGGCGTCGCCCTGCACCGGTACGTCACGCCGCTCATGGGCAAGGCCGTCGGTATGACCCTGCCCGCCTCGGACATCGCCGTCTACCAGGCGCCCGCGCTGGCCGCGCTCGGCTGCGGCGGGCTGGTCATCGCGGTACTGGGCGCCCTGCTGCCGGCCGGCTGGGCCGCCCGTACGGACACGGCCACCGCGCTGCGCACGGAGTGAGCACTCGGACCGACACCGCCCCCGCGCTGCGCAGCAAGCGAGCCACACGGACCCACACCGCCACAACACCACGCACCGAGCGAGCCACACGGACCCACACCGCCACCGCGCTGCGCAGCAAGCGAGCCACACGGACCCACACCGCCACCGCGCCGTGCATCACGCCGTCAACCGCTCATGCGCCAACCCGCCTATGTCAGAGGCGCGTTGGGTGGCAAGCGGCAAGAAGTCCGGCACCGGCTCCGCGCGCCTCAGGGCTTGCGGCCCCCTCACCCGGTACGAAAGCCCTCATACGATCCTGGCCGCCCCGCACGCGGTTCGATTCGTCAACTGGCTTCACAGGAAACCCGGTTACGTTCACCGGATCCATCCGAAAGGACCGCACGTCATGGCCACACCCCTGACGGCCGCACAGATGCTCGCCGCGCTGAAGGCCGAGGGCCTCACCGTGCACGAGCACGCCGGCTGGAAGACCCACAACCGCGACGCGGCGACCGGCAAGCGCTTCGGTCCCGTGATCGGCGTACTGATCCACCACACCGCCGGTCACGGTGACAGGGAGCTCTGCTACAACGGCAGATCGGACCTGCCCGGTCCGCTCTGCCACGCCTGGCTCGGCAAGACCGACGGCCTGTGGACGATCGCCAACGGCCGTGCCAACCACGCCGGCGGTGTCGACCTCGACGTCCTCAACGCCCTGCGCGCGGAGAAGCCCCTCCCCGTCGACAACCAGGCCAACGCCGACGGCAACGACTGTCTGTACGGTCTGGAGATCGAGAACCTCGGCGACGGCAAGGACCCCTACCCGGACGCGCAGTACGACCGGGCCGTGCTGTGGGCCGCCGCGATCTGCCGGGCGCACGGCTGGTCGGAGAAGTCGGTCGCCGGGCACAAGGAGGTCCAGCCCGGCAAGGTCGACCCGAGCTTCGACATGGACGACTTCCGCGCCGACGTGAAGAAGCAGCTCGCGACGACACCGGCCAAGACCTCTCCGGCCCCGCCCAAGGCCGGCAAGCCCCGCGTCGACCTCTCCCGTCTCGTCCAGGCCGCGAAGACCGACCCGGGCGCCAAGCAGGGCCACGTCTCCTACATGGCGGGCACCAACCTCACCGAGGCGGCCCTGGTGAAACTGGGCTACCTCGCCAAGACCTACGCGGGCGACGGCTCCTTCGGTACGACCACGATCGCCGCGTACGCCAAGTGGCAGCGCCACCTCGGCTACAGCGGCGCCGAGGCCGACGGCATCCCCGGCAAGATCTCCCTGAGCAAACTGGGGGACACGACAGGTCTGTTCACGGTCGTCGCCTGACCCGCCGGGCCGGACCGACGCGTCACGAGATGGCGCGCAGCGGCCCGTGGGAGCGGCCCCGCAGCAGGTCCACCGCCTCGGCGGTGGCCTCGTCCTCGGGCAGCAGGACCACGAGTTGCTGCGCGTCCGAGGACGCGTCGAGGACCTCGCGCAGCAGCCGCAGTTCGTGTCCCGAGGGATGGTTGAGGCGCAGGACCCCCCGCCGCGGGACCACATGACGGTTCAGGCGCCGGGTGAGCTCGGGGCCGGCCAGGGGGGCGAGCTCCGCGGTGAACCACTCGGAGGTCTCGACGGACGGCCCGAGCCACAGATCGAAGGCCTGCTCGTCGGCGACCTCGTCCCAGTCGGCGAAGAACGTCCGGGCGCGGGGGTCGGTGAAGACGTAGCGGGTGAGGTTCGGGGTGTCGGTGTCGAGGAGCCCGCTGCCGCTCGTCACCGTCTCGAAGGCGGCGGTGCGGGCGAGGACGTCGCCCAGCTTGTTGGTGACCAGGGCGATGCCCGGTTCGAGCAGGCGCAGCGTCCGCAGGAGGGACGGCCGCACCTGCCGGGACGGCGGCGCGGGCCGGGGCCGGGCGACGCACTCACCGCCGGTGATCTTCGCGAGGTAGCGCAGGTGGCGGCGCTCCGCCGGGTCGAGGCCGAGGGCGTCCGCCAGGGCGTTGACCACCGCCACCGACGGGTTGCGGTCGCGGCCCTGCTCGATACGGGTGAGGTACTCGACGCTGATGCCGGCCCGGGCGCCGAGGTCCTGCCGGCGCAGCCCCGGTGATCTGCGGCGGCCGCGCTCCGGCAGGCCCAGCGACTCCGGCTGGGTGCTGTCGCGCCTGGCCCGGATGAAATCCCCCAGTGGCGTCCCCATGGGGCGAGCATAGGGCGGCGATCCCGGTCCGCGCAGTGGCTCAGGCTGGCCCTGCGGGGGCCAGCCTGAGCACGGTCTGGCTGCCCGCGCGGCGGACGTCGATCGTGGTGGGCATGGAGAACACACACAGGCTCGTCATCGTCGTCGGCAGCGTCCGGGAGGGCCGGTTCGGTCCGGTCGCGGCCTCCTGGGTGGCCGAACAGGCCCGTGCGCACGGTGGTTTCGAGGTGGAGGTCGTCGATCTCGCCGAGTACGACATCCCGTTGGCGCTGCCCGCCGAGTCGCCGAAGTACGCCGGGGACGCCTACCCCCGGCCGGCCGGCATGGCGGCACTGACCTCGGCGCTCGAGGGCGCCGACGCGTTCGTCGTCGTCACGCCGGAGTACAACCACAGCTATCCGGCCTCCCTGAAGGCGGCCGTCGACTGGCACTTCACCCAGTGGACGGCCAAGCCCGTCGCCTTCGTCAGCTACGGCGGCGCGGCCGGCGGCCGGCACGCGGTGCTGCACCTGGAGAACGTGCTGACCGAGCTGCACGCGGTCACCATCCGGGACGGTCTCGCCTTCCCGAACTACTTCACCGCCTGGCAGGACGGCCGTCCGCTCGACCCCGAGGCGTCCGGTTACGCCAAGGCCCTGCTGGACCAGCTGGCCTGGTGGGCGGCCACCCTCCGCGCGGGCCGTGACGCCGCGCCCTATCCCGTCTGAGGGCGGACGAACCGGAAGTCGGCGGGCTCCGGTTCACGGGTGCGGTCCGCGTACTCGCCCATGTATCCGGGCCAGTTGGCGACGTCCCGGCCGTCCGGTGTGCGGTACCAGGACGAACAGGACTGCCAGGCCGTCCCCGAGAAGCGCGCCCGTACGGCATCCACCCCCGCCGCCTCCACCTCGGGCCGCACGTCGAGGGCCGACGCGCCCGCGTGGCGGGCCAGTTGCAGGGCCCGGCGGACGTAGGCGGCCTGGGCCTCCAGGAAGAACAGGGCGGAGCCGCCGGAGGTGTTGGTGTTGGGGCCGTACATGAGGAACAGGGAGGGGAAGCCGGGGACCATGATGCCGAGGTGCGCGCGGGCGCCCCGGGTCCACGCGTCCTCCATGGAGCGGCCGCCCTCGCCCCGTACCGCCATCGGCAGCATGAAGGTGTTGGTACGGAACCCGGTCGCGTGGATCACGCAGTCCACGGCGTGCAGCCGGCCGTCCTCGGTGAGCGGGCCCTCGCGGGTCATCCGGGTGATCGGCTCCGTGACCAGTTCGACGTTCGGCCGGCGCAGGGCGGGCAGGAAGTCGGAGCTGAGCAGGACGCGTTTGCAGCCGAAGGGGTAGTCGGGCCAGGCCCTGCGGCGCAGTTCGGGGTCGGGGAGCTGGCGGCGCATGTGGGCGGCCGAGAGAAGGGCGCCGACACGGCCCACCGTGCGCGGGTGGCGGATGCAGAGGGTGATCAGCTCGATGCCGTGGTACAGGAACCGCCGCCACAGCCGCCGCGCCCACGGCAGGCGCAGGGCGCGGTCCAGGGCCGCCGGCATCGGGCGGTCGGGGCGCGGCAGGAACCAGTTGCCGGTGCGCTGAAACACCGTCAAATGATCGACCAGGGGCGCGATTTCCGGCACCAGCTGAGCCGCGCTCGCCCCCGTCCCGATCACCGCCACCCGCTTGCCCCGCAGGTCGTAGTCCTGGTCCCAGCGCGCGGAGTGGAAGCTGCGCCCGGCGAAGTCGGCGAGGCCCTCCAGCGCGGGGAACGCGGGCTTGTCCAGCTGCCCGGTCGCCAGCACCACCACGTCCGCGACCCGTTCCTCCGCACGCCCCCCGCGCCGGCCGCGGACCGTCCAGGTGCAGCTCTCCTCGTCCCAGGTGCACGAGGTCACCGTCGTGTCCGGCACGACCCGCGGGGTGACGCCCAGGGCGTCCGCTGTCTCGCGTGCGTACCGCAGGATCTCGTCCCGGCGGGAGAACAGCCGTGGCCAGGAGGCGCGTTGGGCGAAGGAGTACGAGTAGAAGTGGCTCGGCACGTCGCAGGCGGCGCCCGGGTAGCGGTTGTGGAACCAGGTCCCGCCCAGCTCGGGGGCGGCCTCCAGCAGGGTCACGTCGTCCAGTCCGTGCCGCAGGAGTTCGGCCGCGACCGCGATGCCGCCGAAGCCCGCGCCCACCACGACGACTCTCGGAGGGGGCGCCGGCTCCGGGCGGTTTTCTTGACGTTCTCCTGACACTCGTGAGCGCATCCGGTCAACTCCGTCCGGTGTCTTCTCCCCTGTCTCAGTCCTTTCGAGGATCGATCCTTCCGAGGAATGGAGTGCCATGGAAGGCACTGTGGTCGCGGTCGTGCTGGTGGCCCTGGTGGCCCTGCTCGTGCTGCGCAGCGGGATGCGGGTGGTCAACCAGGTCGAGCGCGGGGTCGTGTTCCGCTGGGGCAAGGCACGTCCGGGGCACCGCAATCCCGGCATCACCTTCCTGATCCCCTTCGCCGACCGGATGCGCAAGGTCAACGTGCAGGTGGTGACCATGCCGGTGCCCACCCAGGAGGGCATCACCAAGGACAACGTCTCGGTCAAGGTCGACGCGGTCGTCTACTTCCGGGTCGTCGACCCGGCACGGGCCGCGATCGAGGTCCAGGACTACGTCTTCGCCGTCGGCCAGGTCGCCCAGTCCTCGCTGCGTTCCATCATCGGCAAGAGCGACCTCGACGACCTGCTCTCCGACCGGGAACGGCTGCACGAGGGCCTCGCCCTGATGATCGACAGCCCGGCCGCCGGCTGGGGCGTCCACATCGACCGCGTCGAGATCAAGGACGTCCAGCTCCCGGAGTCCCTGAAGCGGTCCATGTCCCGCCAGGCGGAGGCCGAGCGCGAACGCCGGGCCCGGGTCATCACCGCGGACGGCGAGTTCCAGGCCGCCCAGCAGCTCGCCAACGCCTCCCGCATCATGTCCGACACCCCGGAGGCCATGCAGCTGCGGCTCCTGCAGACGGTCGTCGAGGTGGCGGCCGAGAAGAACTCGACCCTGGTGATGCCGTTCCCGGTGGAACTGCTGCGGTACTTCGACAAGGCGGCCCAGCAGTTCGGGGCTACGACTCCTGCGGCACCGGTACCCGCTCCGGCGCCCCCCGTCGAGCAGCCGTAGCGAGCGCTACCGTCACCCCGCCCGACGCGGCCGCCATGAGGGTCATCGCCGCGCCGGGCGAGGTGAGTTGGGCGATGGAGCCGGCCAGGGCCGCGGCCACGCCCTGCATCGTCAGCATGCCTGAGGAGTGCAACCCCAGGGCGTGGCCGGACAGTTCGTCCGGGGTCAGGGCCATCAGCCGCTCCTGCTGGACGAGACTCGCGCCGAAGCCGACCGAGGCCAGGGTCACGGCGACCGCGGCGAGCGGGAGTGCGGGACGCAGGGCGAAGAAGAGGTAGGGGCCGGCCAGCAGCAGGAGCAGCGGCGTCGCCAGGCGCCGCCGTACGGCCGTCGGGACCAGACGGCCGACGGTGACGTCCCCGGCGAACATGCCCAGCGCCCCGCAGGCGAACAACGCGCCGGCGGCGTGGGGCGCGTAGGAGACGTAGAGGGACTCGCAGCCGACGACGAGGCCGTTGGGGAGCCACAGGCCCAGGTAGGTGAGGCGGCGCGGGCGGTCGGACCACAGCAGGGCGTTGGTTCGCCAGGTCGCCGAGACGGACGGGCGGCCCGAGGAGCGTGGCGGGCGCTCGGTCAGCCCCAGCCGCATGCCGAGGGCGGTCGTGGCGTAGAGCGCGGCCGCCAGCAGCAGACAGAGCTGCGGGGACAGGAAGGTCAGCAGCGCCCCGCCGGTCGCGAACCCGGTGATCTGCATCATCCCGGAGAGCATGTTGAACACCGAACGCCCCAGCAGATAGCCGTCCTTGGACAGGATCTCGTTCAACAGCCCCCAGCGCACTCCCCCGCCCAGCGAGGCGACCAGGCCCTGCAGGAGGACGACACCGAAGACCGCCCCGATCGGCAGGCCGGGCAGCGCGAGGACCGCCGTACTGGCCGCGAAGGCGAGGGCGATGCCGGTCAGCGCCGTGCGCGGGCGCAGCCGGTCGGCGCCCGACAGCAGCAGCGAGGCGCCGAGCACCTGGGCGAGCTGCGGCCCGAACATGCTCACCGCCGACAGCAGCGGCGAGTCGGTCGCGCGGAAGACCAGGGTGCCGAGCGCCAGCCCGCCGATCGTCTGGCCCACGGTGTGGGTGGCGGAGGCGAGGAAGAACGGGGTGAACTCGGGAGTGCGGAAGAGCTCTCGGTAACTGCGCATGCGGGGAGTCTCAGGAGGGCGGGAAAGCGGGCGTTAGTGTTTCGCGCGAGCGCGAAAGGTCACTGGGGGTGGCATGGGCTGGTGGCAGATCAACGCGGACACCCTCGCGGGCAGCCGGTTCGTGTTGTCCCCGCTCGCCGAGACCCTCGCGTCCCTGAAGCTGCTGCACGCGGGCGAGGCCGCGCACCCGGGCGAGCAGGTCTGGCTGGGCCGGCATCTCCCCGGCTACCGCGCCCTGCTGGCCGCCGACCCTGTCACCGCGCTGCTGGTGCGCGCCGGGCTCGGCCGGGTGTGGACCGCGGACTTCCTCGCCCCGACCCCGCGGGACAGGGAGGGCGTCGAGGAGGGGCTCGCCCGCGTCCGTGCCACGCCCGCCGACCGGGCCCGCGCCGACCTCGTCGTCTCCCTGGCCGGCGGCCCGCTCCCCGCCGCCCTGGACCGCGACGACCTGCCCGAACGCGCGGCCGGCCTGCTCTCCCGCGTCTGGACCGAGACCGTACGGCCGTACTGGGACCGGCGCCGACGGGTCCTGGAGGCCGATGTCGTCGCCCGCACCGCGCAGGTCAGTCAGGGCGGCTGGGCGGCCGTGCTGGACGAGCTGCGGCCGGGACGGACCCGGTGGCTCGGAGAGAACCGGCTCCAGGTGAACCTGCACGAGTATCCGCCCCGTGAGATCTCCGGCGCCGAACTCGTCTTCGTGCCGGTGACCCCGCAGCGGCAGGGCGGCTGGGTCTCCTGGGAGGACGCCCGGGAACGGTACGCCCTGGTCTATCCGTGCGCGGGCGTGCTGTCGGGCGGTGGGCGCGGGGCCGTGCCGGCGGCCCTCGGCGCGCTGCTGGGGGCGGCGCGGGCCGAGGCGCTGGTGCTGCTCGACTCGCCGCTCAGCACGACCCAGTTGGTGGCCGTGACCGGGCAGGCGCTGGGGTCCGTCGGCCGGCATCTGAAGGTGCTGCTGGACGCCGGCCTGGTGGAACGCCGTCGTGCGGGGCGGTCGGTGCTGTACTCCCGTACACCGGCCGGCCACGTCCTGGTGGAGGCCGGGAACCGGGCCGACACTTACCGGAGTTAGCATCCGGTTATGACGACTGCAGAGAGCAACGGCGCCGCTCCCCTCGACGTGGAGATCGGCGCCCTCCAGGGTGGATCAGCCGACCTGTCCCAGTACGCGGGCAAGGCTGTCCTCATTGTGAACGTGGCCTCCAAGTGCGGGCTGACCCCGCAGTACAACGGGCTCGAGCGCCTCCACGAGCGCTACGCCGAGCAGGGCTTCACCGTCCTCGGCGTGCCCTGCAACCAGTTCATGGGGCAGGAGCCGGGCAGCGCCGAGGAGATCGCCGAGTTCTGCTCGGCGACCTACGGCGTGACGTTTCCGCTCACCGAGAAGATCGAGGTGAACGGCGACAACCGCCACCCCCTCTACGACCGCCTGACCGGCTTCGCCGACGCCGAGGGCCACACCGGCGACATCCGCTGGAACTTCGAGAAGTTCCTGATCGGCCGCGACGGCAAGGTCGTCGCCCGCTTCTCTCCGCAGACCGAGCCGGAGGCGGCGGAGATCGTGACCGCCGTCGAGAGCGCCCTCGCCTAGCCACCCGTTGACCTTGCCCCTGGGGCAGGCCCGAGCGTTCTGGTCACCGGGCGGAAAGGACCCGTCCGGTGACGGAGGATGCTCTCGTGGACGAGGAACTGCTCACGATCGGCGCGTTCGCCGCGCGGGCGCGGCTGTCGGCGAAGGCCCTGCGGCTGTACGACCGGCTCGGGCTGCTGGCGCCGGCGCAGGTGGACGAGCTGAGCGGCTACCGCTACTACCGCGCGGACCAAGTGGAACGCGCCAGGCTCGTGGCGCTGCTGCGGCAGCTCGACATGCCCCTCGCCCGGATCGCCGAGGTGGTCGAGGCGGAGGGCGCCACGGGCGCCGACCTGCTCGCCCGGTACTGGGCGGACGTGGAGACGCGCTTCGCCGGGCAGCGGACGCTCGCCGAGTACCTCCGTGGACGGCTGTCGGGGAGGAGCTCCGAGATGTACGGAAAGTTCGTGGTCGAGACGGTGGACGTACCCGAGCGGGTGGTGATCACCGAGTCGCGGCACACCCTGGCGGACGAGCTGCCGGCGTGGATCGGGGCCTCGCTCGGACGCCTGGAGGAGGCGGCCCGCTCGTGCGGGGGCGTGACGGCGGCGCCGTACGTCGTCTACCACTCCGAGGTGTCCATGGAGAGCGACGGCCCCGCGGAGTCCTGCGTGCCGGTCGCGGACGAGGCGGCGGCACGGGCGTGGGCGGCCGGGCGGGGACGGGCCTGGGAGACCCGGGTGCGTGTGGAGCCGGCCCAGCGGCTGGCCTACACCCGCATCACCAAGGCGCAGGTGGCCCACCCGCAGATCCTGGCCGCGTTCGAGGCGGTGGAGGAGTGGATGGCGCGGGAGGGCCTGGAGATGGCGGGCCCCTGCCGCGAGGTCTACTTCGCGGACTGGGACGCGGCCGGTCCGGAGGACGAGGTGTGCGACGTGGCGTTCCCCGTCAGGCGATCAGGCGGTCAAGCGGTCAGGTGATCGGGTGCTCAACGGTCCGGTGATCACTTGAGCTCGTCGGGGCAGGGCGTACCGCGGGGCAGCGTGTAGGGGGCCGCCAGGCGGTACGTGCCCGCCTTCGGGGCGATCAGCATGGTCCACCGGTCGCCGTTCGCGTCCTTCTCCGTCTCCATCAGGCAGCCGTTGACGTTGTCGTACGACTTCGGCTGCCCCTCCGCCCGATGCTTGGACGCCTCCGTCTCCTGCGGCGGCTTGAGCTTCTTGCCGTCGGCGTCGACGATGCTCAGCCACGGCGAGTACGGGATCTTGATGAGGATGCGGCCGGCCTTCTTGACGTCCATCGTCATCTCGCCCTGCTCGGCCCGGTCGACCACGGTGTTCGGCTCGGCCAGCGGGGCGGCGTCGGTGACCCGGAACAGCTGCCAGTTGGCGTCGCCCCAGATCTGCGTCAGATACGGCATGCCCCGCTGCACCAGCTCCCGCTCGCGCTCCCCGCCGTCGCCGTCCGGCTCGTCCTTGGGCAGCACGACGAAGTGGACGGCCCAGCGCTGCAGCCACTCGTGGTAGTTCGCCGAGTTGAGCGTGTCGTCGTAGAAGAGCGGGTTGCGCTCCATGTCGGCCTGGCGGTTCCAGCCGCGGGCGAGGTTGACGTACGGCGCGAGGGCGGAGGCCTCGCGGTGGGAGCGGGCCGGGACGACCTCCACGCGGCCCTTCTCGGCGCCGACCTTCTGGAGCTGGTTGACCAGCGGCGCGAGTTCGCGGGCCCAGGACGCGGTCGGGGTGGTGTGGACGACGTCGTCCACCGCCTTGAAGCCGATCCAGAAGACGAAGCCGGCGATGGCCACCCAGGTCAGGTACCACTCGCGCGAGCGCGGCACCTTGAACGGCAGCACCGCCACCAGCGCGACCCCCGCGAACAGCATCGCCAGCCGGGTGATGTTGGAGCCGATCTGCGAGCTGACCAGCCAGACACCGAGCACGCCGAGGCCGTACACGACGGCGGTGAGCCGGACCGTCGTCCACTGCCTGGGAGTGAGCGCGAAGATGAAGACCGCGTAGATGAAGGGCAGGCTCACCGAGGCGATCGTCATCGGCTGGGTGCCCGAGAAGGGGAACAGCCAGGCCGAGACCGCCACCACCACGGCGGGCGCGATCCCGAGCGCCCAGGCACCGGGCCGCCGTTTCTGCAGGAACAGCGCGACGGCGACCAGCCCCACGAACAGGCCGGCGACCGGCGAGGCCATGGTGGCCAGGGCCGCCAGCACGGCCGCGCAGGCGGCCTTCGCGCCCCGCTTGTGGCGCCACTTGTGCGGCCAGCAGAAGACGACGGCGACCGCGCCCAGCGCGAACACCGTGCCCAGTCCGAAGGTCACGCGCCCGGAGGCCGCGTTGCACAGGAAGGCGTAGACCCCCGCCAGCGAGGCCCACAGCGGGTTCTTCACCGACCGGCTGCGGATGAGGATCATCGTGAGCAGCCCGGCGGAGACCGTCCCCGCGATCATCATGGTCGTGCGGACGCCGAGCACCGACATCAGGTACGGCGACACCATGCTGTACGACACCGGATGCATCCCGCCGTACCAGGCGAGGTTGTACGCCGAGTCGGGGTGCCGGCCGACGAACTCCGCCCACGCGTCCTGGGCCGCGAGGTCACCGCCACTGTTCGCGAACGTGAAGAACCAGACGATGTGCAGGACGCCCGACAGGGCGGTCATCGACAGCACCGGGTGACGCAGCAGACGCTCGCGCAGGGCATGGAAGGCCCGGATCGCCCTGGCTCTCGCGGAGGAGTCCGTACGACCGCTCTCGTGCCGCTCGTCGCGCGGGACGGGCACGCGTATTCGCGGGCCGGTTCCCGGGCCCGGATCGGCGTCGTCGGCGCGTGTCGGCTCCGCAGTGGCCACCTGAAGGCACTCCCCGTGGGTGTCCTGTCTTGTGTTGAGAGACGCGTCCCGTTGGCCGTCCGTTGCCGACCACGTCCCGGGGCGTTCCCCGGCCGCGTCCCGCGGCGGCGACCTGCCCCATTTCGTGACGCTAGCACGCACCCCGCCGGACGGCTCCCAGGTGGGCCCGCCGACGGGGTACGTGGCAGCGGTGCTGCCGGTTCAGCCGAGACGGGTCAGCTTGGCGGTGAGTCCGGGTTCACTGAGGTCCTTCTGCAGGGCGACCGGGACCTTGACCGCGCCGCTGGTGCCGTCGCCGACAGTGAGCGTGCCCACCGTGGTGCCGGCCTTCGCGGAGTGCGGTACGGCGTCGGCGCCGAAGGACAGCTTCACCCGGAAGCCGGACCAGCCGACGGCGGCGACGTCCTTGGTGACCACGATGGGGGTGCGGCCGCCGAGCTTGTCGTCCACGTACCCGACGACGTCGCCCTTCTTGAGGATCTTCGCGGACTTCAGCGCGTCCTGGGCGGCGAGCATCGCGGTCTTGCTGACCGCGTTGACCGTGTCGATGATCGGGTTCGTGTGCTGGCCGAGGATCGCGCCGACGACGGTGACCGTCTCGCCGTCGACCTCCTTCGTCGCGGCGAACAGGAGGTTGCCGCCGGCCTTGGTGGTCGTACCCGTCTTGATGCCGATGGCGCCGTTGTAGGGCACGAGCCGGTTGTAGTTGTCCCACTTCTTGCCGGAGGGATCGACCCAGCTGGGGAGCTTGGTGATGGCCATCAGGGCCGGGATCTTGACGAGCTGGTTGCCGAGCTTGACCTGGTCCGAGGCGGTGGAGACGGTGGTCTCCTTCAGGCCGGAGGCGTCGGTGTACGTCGTGTTCGTCATCCCGAGCTGCTGGGCGGTGTCGTTCATCTTCTTGATGAACGCGGCCTCGGAACCGGCGTCCCAGCGGGCGAGGAGGCGGGCGATGTTGTTGGCCGACGGGATCATGATCGCCGACAGGGCCTGCTGCTCGGTGAGGACGTCACCCTTCTTGACGGTGGTGAGAGTGGACTCGCCGTCCTTCCAGTAGCCGGCCTCCTTCTCGGCGAGCGCGTCCACCGTGATCTTCGGACCGTCCTGGCCGGCCTTGAGCGGGTGGTCCTTGAGGACGATGTAGGCGGTCATCGCCTTGGCCACGGAGCCGATGGCCACCGGCGTCTGCTTGCCGAAGGCGCCCATCGTGCCGATGCCGTTGACGTCCATGCGGCCCTGGCCCTCGTTCGGCCACGGGAGGGTGACCGGGGAGCCGTCGAAGGTGTACGAGTCGTCGGCGGTGAGGGCGAGGGTGGGGGTGGGCAGGGGGCGTACGGCCTGCACGATCGCAAAGACGAGGGCGAGGAGCAGGACGAGGGGGGTCCAGATCTTGATCCGGCGCAGGATCGTGCGGACCGGGGTCTGGGGCGGGGGCGGGGTGTTGGTCAGCTCGGCCAGGAGGTCGAGCGGGGGCTTGGGCGGAAGCGGCTGCTGGGTGGTCCGCTCGGGGCCGACCTGCGGGACGGGCGCGGTGGCGTCCGCCGGCTTCCTCGTGGCGGGCTCGTCGAGGGGCTTCAGCGCGACGAACTTGCTGGTGCGCTCGGGGTCGGTCTTGGGGTCGGTCTTGGGGTCGGTCTTGGGGTCGGTCTTGGGGTCGGTCTTGGGGTCGGTCTTGGGGTCGGTCTTGGGGTCGGTCTTGGGGTCGCCGAGCTTGCCGCCCAGTTTCAGCATGGTGGTCGGCTGGTCGACCTGGGGCTTGGGGGGCTTGGGGCGCTTGAAGACGGCGGTGGGCTGGTCGACGGGTTTGGCGGGTGCGTTGGCGCCGGCGCTGGCGTTGGCCGTTTTCCCACCCGCACCGCCCGTGCGGCTCTCGTCGTCACCTGCGGGTGGCCCCTGCGGTCCGTTCCCACCATCGGCGACTGCGGGCCCGCGCCCGGGAGCCACACCGCCCGCCGCCTCATCGTCACCGTCACCGGGGACCTTGTCCTCGACCTCGGGCTGCTCATCCTCGGGCTCGGACTCGCCGTCGTTGCCACCCGGCCGGGCGTCCTCGATGTCGTCCTCGGCGTCCTCGCCCGCGGGGCGAGCATCCTCGACGCGAGACTTCCCAGCACCGGACTGAGCGTCCTCAGCGCTGGAACGGGCCTCGTCGACGCTGGCCCCACTCCGAGACCGGGCGTCCTCGCTTGCGGGTCGAGCATCCTCCACACCGGACTCCGGGACCTCCCCCGCAGAGCCGGAGGCCTTGGCGGCAGGCCGAGCATCCTCAGCACCGGAGCGCGGCTCCTCGTTCGCGGGCCGGGCATCCTCGACACCGGGCTCGGGGTCAGCGGCTGCGGAGCGGGGGTCCCTGGCGGCGTTGGGTGCCTTCGGCTTGTCGTCGGGCTCGGGGCTGTCGTCGTTCTCGTCTGTTGCGGCGCTCTCGGGCTCCGCGCTCTCGGAGGCGTCCTTGGCGTCCCCCGTGCGCACCCACGCCGCGACAGCAGCACGCAGGCGTGCGTCACCGCCCGTCTCGCCGTCGCCGGCGACCTCAGCGGAATCGTTACCCTGCGCCGAGCCATCGCCCTCGGCGTCCCGCGCGCTCGCGGAGTCACGGCCGCCCTCAGCGTCGCCGGACTTCCCGGCACCGTCCATGTCCGAGTCGCCCGTACCCGCGGTGTCCTCCGCGTCCTGAGCACCCTCGGACTCCCCGGCCTCCGCAGAGCTCCGGCGGCCCTGGGCGCCCACAGCGCCGTCGGCGGCGCTCTCTGCGTCCCCGGCGTCCTCGGAGTCCCCTGCGGCCTCTCCAGCCGTCTCCGACCGGCCAGAGCGCCCCTCGGACGCCGTCTCGCCGTCCACGGCACCGCCGGGCGTCTCGTCGTCACCCGTCTCCGCCGCAGCCCCGTCCGAGGAGCCGTCGGTCATCGCCTCGCCGGACGCCCCCTCGGCCTCCCCGTCGGTCCCCCGGCCATCCCTGGCTCCGGTCGCATCGCCGTCGACCCCCGCGATCCCGTCCCCGGAGGAACCGCCGCCAGTCCCCGCGGTCCCGTCCCCGGACGCGCCACCGTCAGCCCCCGCAGCCCCCTCGTCGGCCTCGCCGTCCGTCGTCCCGGTCGGCGGCGGCGTTTCCTCGGGTCCTCCGTCCGACGTCGCCACGGGCGCCCCCGGCTCAGGAGAAGCCCCGGGGGCGTCCGTTCGCTTCAGGTCCCGTACCGAGAGGGTTCGGGTCGCCGTGTCGACGCCGCCTCGGGGGGTGGACGGATCCCGGGACACCGCCATGCGGGGGTCACTCGGGTTGGGAACCGGAACCGCGCTCCCCGACGTCGGTTCTGCCGACGACTCGCGCTGCTTCGACCTGTCGGGGGACTCGCCCGCCACCGATGCCTCCTCCATCTGCAGCCGCATGCCCCGCACGCGCCTGCCGAACCGTCAACCGAACCGTGAATCGCCGCCCGGGACACCGCCGTACGCGCTGTCCGAACCATGTACCAGTGTCCTGTGTGGGGGCTTAACCCCTGCGGTAGACGAGAACGACATACCTACCGGTTCCCTCACAAAGAGGTCACGCACCCTCGACAGACCAATGTGAGAGGGGTCACCCTGTCTTTCATCCACGCGGGGAGGCATGGATGGGCAGGAGCCGCAGAACACTTCCGGAGGAGCTTCTGCTGCTGGCACTGGACCCGACCACGGGTACCACTGCGCAGCCGCAGTCGCTCGACCTCGGTCTGGCCGGAGCACAGCTAGTGGAGCTGGCGCTGGCCGGACGGATAGCCCCAGACGGGGATCGTATCGCCGTGGTGGCCCCACGGCCGACTGGAGATCCAACGTTGGACTGCGCGTTGGAGTTGCTGCGAAGGCGTGGCGCTCCCGTGCGGGCAGTGAACTGGATTGGCGGGCCGCGTCTCGGGCTGCGCCAGACCTACCTCTCGCATCTGGAGCGGTGCGGCATGGTGCATGCCGTGGCCGGTCAGATGTGCGGGGTGCTGCCGACGACTCGCTACCAGGCGACGGACACCGCCATCAGCCGGGAGATCAGGGCCCGGCTGGATTCCGCGATCCGTACCGGCGTACCGCCGGACCCACGGACCGCGGCGCTCGCCGCACTGGCGCACGCGGTCGGCCTCGGCAAGCATCTGTACCCGGGCAACGAGGGTCGTTCGTCCAGGTCCCGGCTGCGGGACCTGATCCGGCACGACCCGATGGGCGGTCTCGTCGCGCACGCCGTGATGGACGTCCAGAACGGCGTGGCGGCCCAGCCGCGCCGCAGCCCGGCCCCGGCCGGCCGCCAGGCCGCCGCCGGACCGGCGAGGTCCGCCGCACCGGAACCCGCTCGTGGTGTTCCGATGCAGCCGCGCCGGGGTTCCATGGCACGCGTCGTGGCCCACTGAGCCGCGGTTCCACGACACAGCACCACCCAGGCACCACCGATCGCACCACCGAGAACCGCACCCGAGTCCCCGGACCCGGTTCGGGAGCCGCTGGTTCGCGCGGGGTGACGGGACCGCGAGGTCTCGTCACCCCGCGCGGCCGCATGTCCGGCCTGTTCGCGCCGGGTGCCGTGAACTGACGTGCGTTCAGCGCATATCCATCGTTTGCCAGCGGTAGAAAGCACCTTGGTGGCAGTCTGCTCAACAGCAGATACGCAAAGTGGTAACCAGAGGTCCGCAGCCGGAGGTGCACGTCCCGTGGCGTCCAATGTCAATCCCACCGTCAGGCGGCGCCGGCTGGGCCAGGAGCTGCGCCGGCTCAGGGAACTCAAGGGCATGACGGCCGAAGAGGTCGCGGAGCGGCTGCTGGTGTCCCAGTCGAAGATCAGCCGGCTGGAGAACGGGCGGCGCAGCATCAGCCAGCGCGACGTGCGCGATCTGTGCGGGGTCTACGAGGTGGAGGACCACCGGATCGTCGACTCCCTGATGCAGATGGCCAAGGACAGCCGCCAGCAGGGGTGGTGGCACTCCTTCGGGGACATCCCCTACAGCGTCTACATCGGGCTGGAGACGGACGCGGCCAGTCTGCGGGTGTACGACCCCCAGGTGGTGCCGGGGCTGCTGCAGACCCGGCAGTACGCGGAGGCGCTGATCGCGGGTGCGCTGCCGGAGACGGCCGCCGCCGACGTGGACAAGCGGGTGCAGGTGCGGCTGCGGCGGCAGGAACGAATCACCGCGCCGGACAACCCGCTGCGGCTGTGGACCGTGATGGACGAGGCGGCGCTGCGCCGGGTGGTGGGCAACAAGTCGCTGATGCGGGACCAGTTGGAGCATCTGGTCGAACAGGCCCAGCTGCCGCACGTGACCGTGCAGGTGATCCCCTTCGACATGGGCGCGCACCCGGGTGTGAACGGCCAGTACGCGATCCTGGAGTTCCCCGACGCGGCCGACTCCAGCGTCGTCTACATCGAGGGCGTGACCAGCGACCTGTATCTGGAGAAGGCCAACGACGTGCAGAAGTACAGCGTGATGTACGAGCACCTCAGGGCGCAGGCGCTGAACCCGGAGCATTCGCGTCAGTTCATCGCGGACATCGCGAAGGAGTACGCGCGCTGAACCGGCCAACGGCGGCCCGTACGGGCCGCCTTCGACGGAAGGGGCCGTACAGTACACCTTCCCCGGGCCGGATTGGAAGACCCGCCTGGAATATGCCATCCAGTCGAGTGAATAGTCGCTTCGTACGCCGAGGTGGGCGAGTAACGTCGATCACGCCAATCGGGCAGCAGGGTTGGCGGAAACCCAGTAACTCATCACCAGGCATTACGGAGCAAAAATGGCAATTCGTCAGGGCGCCACGACCACCTGGACCAAGTCCTCGTACTCCACCGGCAACGGCGCGTGTGTCGAGGTCAAGTCCCCGGTGATCGCGGCCATGGCCGTGCGGGACTCCAAGGTCTCCGACGGTCCGGTGCTGGCCTTCCCGGCCGACGCGTGGAACGCCTTCGTCACCTCGGTCAAGGCGTAACGGCACGCCGGTCACTCACGTATGAGACAACTGCACAAGCATCACCACCAGAGCCCTCTCGACCAGCCCGCCGTCCTTGCCGAGGGGGCTCGGCTTGTGTCCGAAAACGGCGCACCGGCTAGCGCAGCCGGTCGACGTACCGGTCCGTGCCGGGCACGGTGGGGATGAAGGGGGCCACCAGTTCCACCCTGCCCAGTCCCGCCTCCCCCACCGGCCCGTCCAGGTCCGTGAAGCACGCCTCCCAGCAGTCGCGCGGGTCCGCCTCCAGGAACCACAGCAGGGTCAGCCGGGTGTCGACTCCCTCCACCTGCTTCACATAGGTCATCCGGTCCCCGGGCAGCGGTGTCGGGCGGAACACGGTGACCATGGCGGCCGGGGAGCCCGCGAGGCGCTTGGGCAGGTGCCGCGAGCGCAGCCACTCCAGCAACTCGGCCCGCTGCTCCGGGGATTCGGCGTCGATCACCTCCACCACCAGGCCCGCGTAGGGGTGGTCGAGGGCGTGGAAGTCGCGCGGCCCCGCGGCGCCGTCCCGGTACACGGTCGCCTCGTGGTCCTGGAAGGCCGTGAAGACGTGCGTACGGTCCTGGTAGACCCGGGCGTCGCGGTTGAGGCGCCGGTTGATGGCGACGGTCCACTTCATGTGGTCGTCGTAGCGGCCCTCGGTGACCCAGTACGTCGAGATGTAGCAGCCGGCGGTGACGGGCTGGGCGATCGCCGACTTCTCGGGGTAGCGCAGGAGTTGGAGGTCACGGGTGGCCACCCAGCGGCGGCCGGCGTACATCCAGGGCATGGCCATGGCACCGGCGTAGTAGTGGTCGTCCTCGTACCAGCGGTTGTACGCGTACTCGTGGCCCGGGTGCGGTTCGACCATGGTGATCAGGGCGTGGCCCGGCCGTACCCCGTAGGGCCCCACGGCGGCCAGCTCGGCGTACACCTCACTGCGGGTTTCCTCGCTCACGTCGCTCCCCTTCCGTCCTCCGCCGGTCGCCCATACTCTGACGCCCCGTCAGATAATTGGCCATACCCCGGAGGCTCGGATGTCACTGCTCACGGGCAAGACCGTCGTCGTGTCGGGAGTCGGCGCCGGGCTCGGTCACCAGATCGCCGCCGCGGTCGTGCGGGACGGCGGGAACGCGGTGCTCGGGGCGCGCACGGAGGCGAACCTCGCCAAGAGCGCAGGCGAGATCGATCCGGACGGGGCGCACACGGCGTACTGCTCGACGGACATCACGGACGAGGGGCAGTGCGAGGCGCTGGCGGGACTCGCCCGGGAGCGGTTCGGACGGATCGACGCGGTGGTCCATGTGGCCGCCTGGGACAGCTACTTCGGCGGTCTCGAGGACGCCGACTTCGCGACCTGGCAGTCGGTGATCGACGTGAACCTGCTGGGTTCGCTGCGGATGACGCGGGCCTGTCTCCCGGCGCTCAAGGAGCGCGGCGGCTCGGTGGTGTTCATCGGGACGCAGTCGTCGGTCGCGGCCCCCACCCAGGTGGCGCAGGCGGCGTACGCGGCCTCCAAGGGGGCGCTGACGAGCGCGATGTACTCACTCGCCCGGGAACTCGGGCCGCACCGCGTCCGAGTCAACACCGTGCTGCCGGGCTGGATGTGGGGGCCGCCGGTGCAGGCGTACGTGCAGTTCACGGCGCACACCGAGGGTGTCCCGGAGGCGGAGGTGCTGGGGCGGCTGACGGGCCGGATGGCGCTTCCTGACCTCGCCACGGACGCGGACGTGGCCGACGCGGCCGTATTCCTGGCCTCCGACCGGGCCCGGGCGATCACAGGACAGTCACTGCTGGTCAACGCGGGGGAGCTGATGCGCTGAGGGCGGATTTCAGCCACGCCAAAAATTCATATACGTAAACGCGGGCCATCGAGCGGAACATTTTTGCCGTCTCTTGACCCGACGCTTGCTTGCCGTGATCATGCCACCCCACTCAGAGTTCACATGCCCGAACCCGGCAGCGGACCCTGGAAGGGGGCTCATGAACAGTCTCGACTGGGCCGTGCTCATCGGCTACTTCGGCGTGATGGTGGCGATCGGCGTCTGGTCGCACAAGCAGGTGGGCAACGTCAGCGACTTCTTCACGGCCGGCGGCAAGATGCCCTGGTGGCTGTCCGGCATCTCGCACCACATGTCGGGTTACAGCGCGGTGCTGTTCACGGGCTACGCGGGCATCGCCTACACCTACGGCGTCACCTCCTTCGTGACGTGGTCCTTCCCGATCGCGCTGGGCATCGCCATCGGCTCGAAGCTGTTCGCGCCGCGGATCAACCGGCTGCGCTCCAGGCTCCATGTGGCCTCCCCGCTGGAGTACCTGAAGAACCGTTACGACCTGAAGACACAGCAGGCCCTCGTCTGGTCCGGCATGCTGCTGAAGATCGTCGACGTGGCCGCGAAGTGGGCGGCGATCGCGACGCTGCTGTCCGTCTTCACCGGCATCACCCTGAACCAGGGCATCCTCATCACCGGCGCGATCACCGCCGTCTACTGCACGATCGGCGGCCTGTGGGCGGACGCGCTGACCGAACTCGGCCAGTTCGTCATCCAGTTGCTGGCCGGCATCTCGATGTTCTTCGCGGTCGTACTGAAGCTGAACGACAAGAACATCGGCTTCTTCGACGCCTGGAACCAGCCGGCCCTGCACGGCCACGGCAAGGGGCTGGTCGGACCGTACGGCACGGTCTTCCTGCTCGCGTTCCTCTTCATCAAGCTCTTCGAGTACAACGGCGGCATGCTCAACCAGGCCCAGCGCTACATGGCCACGGGCAGTCCCCGGGAGGCGGAGCGCTCGGCGCGTCTGTCCGCCATCCTGTGGCTGGTCTGGCCGGTGGTCCTGTTCTACCCGATGTGGATGTCGCCGCTCCTGGTCCACGCCCAGAAGCCGGACGGCTCCGACTCCTACGGCCTGATGACCGAACAGCTGCTGCCGCACGGTCTGTTGGGCCTCGTCATCGTCGGCTTCTTCTCGCACACGATGGCCATGTGCTCCTCCGACGCCAACGCGATCGCTGCGGTGTTCACCCGGGACGCGGCGCCGGTGCTGTCCAAGCGGGCCCGGGAGTGGGGCCAGCGCTCCGGACTGATCGCGGCCCGGGTGACCACGGTCGTCTTCCTCGGTCTGTCGATGACGGTGGCGACCCAGGTCAACTCCCCCACGTTCAAGGACATCATCACCGTCGTCATCAAGTGGGTTGCGGGTCTGATGGGCCCGATCGCCATCCCGATGATGCTGGGCCTGCTGCGCCCGTTCCGCCGCTCCGGCCCCACGGCGGCGCTGACCAGCTGGTCGATGGGCCTGCTCGCCTTCTGGCTGGTCAACTACCCGATCAACTGGAACGTCAAGGGCGGTGTCCCGCTGCAGTACCAGGTCTCGGTCCCGCTGGCGGTCTCCCTGCTCCTCTACATCCTCATCGGCTACCTCAAGCCCGAGGACACCCCGGACCGGCTGGCCATCATCGAGCGCATCAACACCGACGACGACAGCACGGCGGCCGCGGTCCCGGTCCCGGCGGGCGGGGTGGACGACACCCTGGGCAAGACGCCCGTGAAGGACTGAGCCGGGCGGAGTACGGCGGGCGGTGGCCCGGGTTCCTGACGAGCCCGGGCCACCGCCCTTACGTACCGTCGGCGGGCGACGGCCGTGGTGGCTACGCCCTCGGGTAGCGCGCCAGCCAGCCCGGGGAGGAGCCGGCCGGGCCGTGGAGGGCCGGGCCCTGGGTCATCTCCATGGCGAAGTCGTCGGCGAGTTCGAGGACGGTGGGGCGGCCCTCCAGTTCGGCCAGCCAGGCCGGGGGCAGCGCCGTCTCGCCGTGCAGGGCGCCCAGCAGGCCGCCGGTGAGGGCTCCGGTCGGGCCGGAGGGGCCGTCCTGGTTCACGGCGAGGCACAGGCCGTGCCGTACGTCCTCGCCGACCAGGGCGCAGTACACCGCTGCGGCCAGCACGCCCTCGGCGGAGCCGTCGCCGGCCAGTTCCTCCACACGCAGCGGTGTCGGCATGCCCTGCCGTACCGCGCCCAGCGCGTGCTGCAGCGCGTCCGACACCGGCTGGTGCCCCGGCCGCGCGGCGAGCAGCGCCAGCGCCCGCTGCACCGCGCCGTCCAGGCTGTCGCCCCGGGCCAGCGCGTGCACGATCACGGCGTACGCCCCCGCCGACAGGTAGGCGGTGGGGTGGCCGTGGGTCTGGGCCGCGCACTCCACCGCGAGCTGGACGACCAGTTGCGGCTCCCAGCCGACCAGCAGCCCGAACGGCGCCGACCGGGCGACCGCCTCGGGCCCGACCTCGGCGGGGTTCTTGGGCGCGTCCAGCGTCCCCATGGTGTCGTCGCCGAACCCGATCAGCAGCGAACGGGCCGGATCCCGGCGCGCGTACAGCCACTCCTCCCGTGCCAGCCAGCCGTCGTCCTTGCGCCGCTCGTCGGGCCCCCAGTCCCGCTGGGTGGCCGCCCAGCGCAGATAGGCCCGGTGCAGGTCGGTCGGGGGATGCCAGGCGCCGGTGTCACGGCGGACCTGGGCCCGTATCAGCCCGTCGACGGAGAACAGGGTGAGCTGGGTGAGGTGGGTGACGGCGCCCCGCCTGCCGAAGGCGAAGGCGAGGTCCGCGAGCCCCTCGGCGCCGTACGTCTCGCGGATCTGGTCGAGGTCCAGGGCGTCCACCGGCGCCCCGAGCGCGTCCCCGACGGCCGCCCCGAGCAGCGTCCCGCGCACCCGGCTGCGGAAGTCCTGCTGCTCGACCCGGCCCCACACGGCCCCGGTAGTCACAGTCACCAAGACCTCCCCTGCGGCACCGCCCGACGCATGACAGTCCAGCACTGTAATCGAACGGGGACGGTGCGTTCAGGGGGCATACGTGGATGGGAGGAGTGACGGAAGTGGCCCTTCATGACTGTTCATGGCCGGTTTTGACCGGATGTGCCGTCGCCTTGCTGATCGAGCCGGGCGAGGACGGCCGCTCGCTGCTCCCGTGCCCACGGATAGTCGGGGTTGAGTTCCAGGGCCCGGTCCAGGGCCGCGAGGGCCTCCGTGTGGCGGCCCAGGTTGCTCAGCGAGGCGCCGCGGCTGGCGTGGGCCGAGGCGTAGTCGGGGTCGATGGCGAGGGCACTGTCGTAGTCGGCGAGGGCCTCCTCGTCGCGGCCGGCCACGCGCAGCGCGTCCCCGCGTTCGCAGTGGCCCCAGCCCCAGTCGGGCCACAGCCCGAGGGCGTGGTCGAGGTCGGCGAGCTGCCGGGCCGGCTCCCCCAGCGCCCGCCATACCCGGGCCCGGCGGCCGAGCGCCCAGCCGTAGTCCGGCTTGAGCTCCAGCGCGCGGTCGAGGTCCGCGAGCGCCGCGTCGAACTCGCCCGCCCGCTCCCGGCTGGCCCCGCGCGACGCCCAGGCGAACTCGTTGGCCGCGTCCAGCCGGATGCCCTCGCTCAGGTCGCGCTCCGCGGCCCTGTCGTCGCGCAGGAGGCGGTGGAACTCGCCGCGCAGGGTGACGTTCCAGGCGTCGTCCGGCTCCAGCGCGACCACCCGGTCCAGCAGGGCGACCGCGCCCCGGTGGTCGCCGGTCCGGCTCAGCGTGACCGCCTTCGCCCGCAGCGCCCGTGTCAGGTCGGGATCGAGGGCGAGGGCGCGGTCGTACTCCTCCAGCGCGCGCCCGTCGTCCCGGTCGCGGGCGAACGCGTCGGCCCTGACGCTCCACGCCCGGGCCCGCCAGGGTTCGTCACCCCGGGCCCGGTCCAGGAGCAGCCCGAGCAGCGGGACCGTCCCGCCCGCCGCGACCGCTTCGGCGAGGTCGTCCGCCCAGGCGCGCACCGTGTCCGTGTCCGCGTCCTCCCCGGCCTCCGCGAGCAGGGCGATCCAGCGCCGTACGACGTCGTCGCCGTGGTCGCAGGCGTCGACGAGGTCGTGCAGGACCGCGGGCAGCGCGGCCCGGGGTGCCTCGCACAGCGCGTGGTAGGACTCGGCGAGGCGCAGGTCCCGCCACTGGCCGTCCGGCCAGAGCTGGTCGGAGGCGAGGTTCTGCTCGAGCCGTTCCCGCCACCGCCCGAACGCCCGGGCGAGCCGGCCGTGCCGCTCGCTCCAGGTCCGGGGGTACCAGCGGCGCTGCAGCCGCAGCATCGGCGCGCGCACCACGTCGTGGTAGCGGAGCCGGTCGCCGCGCTCACCGACGAAGGGCATGCCCCGCAACCAGCCGTACAGGGAGTCGAGTTGGTCGTCCGGGCAGTCGAGCACGGCCCGCAGGACGTCCGCGTCGAGCCATCTCGGCAGCGCCCCGGCCAGCGCGGCGGCCCGGCGTACGGGATCGCGCTCCCACTTCAGGAACCGCTCCACCGCGTCCGCGCTCGGGTCGTCGACCTCGTCCAGGCCGGCCGGGCGGGCCTCGGCGAGGGTGGAGACCAGCACCGGCAGTCCGCCGGTCAGCCGCAGGACCTCCGCGACGACGGGCTCGTCCCGCACGCCCCGGTCCGCGAGCAGCCCGCGTGCCTCGGCGTCCGTGAAGGGGCCGAGCGGCACGTCGGTGAGGAAGTCGGCGAAGCCGCCCCAGCGGGCGGTGTCGAGGGGGCGCTGTCCGGCGGTGACGACCACGACCGTCGCCGGCAGGGTGCCGTACCGGTCGGTGGTCATCACCTGGTGCAGCCATGCGTCGAGGACCGGTCCGGTGCGCTCGTACGTGTCGAGGAACAGGACGGTCCACGGTGCCGTGTCCGCCGCCTCGGACAGCGCGTCCAGCAGCACCGGGGTGAGTACGGCGGCCGGGTCCAGGACGAGTCGCACGTCCTCCTGGCTGCGGAAGCGGGCGCTGAGCCCGGCCCGCAACCGGTCGACGCCCTCGGCGAGTTGGGTGGGATCGAGGGCGCCGGCGAAGGGGCCGACCACGGGCACGGCCGCCGCGCCGATCAGCCCGGCCCGGGTCACCGCGAGGCTCCCCGCCGAGGGCCCGTCGCGGTCCGCCTCCGGGGCGGCGAGCACCGCCTCCGCCTCGTGCCGCCGCTCCCGATGGGCCGCGAGCAGCCGGTCGAGATCCTTGAACCGGTGCCCCTGAGCGGCGAACTGACGGCTGATCATCTCCAGCGCCTCCGGCAGGCCGGCGACGCTCTCGTCGACGTACGCGGTGAGCGCGCCCCGTTCACGGGCGATCTGCTCCAACTCCCGTACCAGGAACGTCTTTCCGACGCCCGCGTTGCCGTGCACATGGAAGCGGAAGCGGTGCCGCTCGTCCTCCGGCGGCAGGTCGAAGTTGCCGCGGAAAGCGGCCCGTTCGGCTGCTCTGCCGACGAAACCGGCGCGTCTGCGGCGGGCGATCAGCTCCTGCATCGACGGCCGCGACCCCCGTGCCTGCGCCACCGGTCCGTCCTCTCGTCCGGGAACCCCTCGCGTCGGCAACATTCTGGCCTACGGGGGTGAGGACGGCTGATCATCCCGGGCAAGATTGCTGTCATGTCCACCAACACACCCCCCACCACCCGTGCCCTCGATCTGACGGCCGCGCTGCTCACCGCCGGCGTGGCCCTCTACATCGCGCTCGTCGCCTTCGGGAACATCACCGACTTCGGGACGAACCAGGCGTTCGTGCAGCACGTCCTCGCCATGGACACCACGTTCAAGGACGACGACCTGATGTGGCGGGCGATCACCAACAAGGGCCTGCAGAACACCGCTTACGTCCTGATCATCGTCTGGGAGACCCTGGCCGCGCTCGTGCTGATCTACGCGACCTGGCTCTGGGCCCGGCGCGACCACGCCCGTGCCCGCACCCTGTCCGTCTACGGTCTGCTGATGCTGTTGCTGCTCTTCGGCGCCGGGTTCATCGCCATCGGCGGTGAGTGGTTCTCCATGTGGCAGTCGAAGACCTGGAACGGACTGGACGCCGCCCTGCGGGTGTTCGTGTTCGCCGGGATCACGCTGCTCGTCGTGCTGCTGAGCGACAACCGCCGTACCGACGCAACTACTTGACGACCGCGACCTTCGTGCCCGCGGTCCCGAAGGTCCACAGCGCCGCCCCGTCCGCCGTCCGCATCCGGACACCGCCGGTACGGACGCCGGACGCGGGCGGCGGTGAGGAGCCGTCGACCGCGTTGGAGAAGGCGATGTTGACGCCGGACTGGGCGGAGAAGTACACGATGTGCTCGATCTTCACACCGTCGGATCCGGTGATCGGGCCCTCGGTGCGGGTGCCGACCGTGTAGGTGCCCACGGCCGGGCTCACCGTGCCCGGCCAGACGGCGAAGGTGCGGCGGGCCGCGTCGCTCGCGTCGACCAGCCAGACCGTCTTCTGCCCGAGCGAGTACACGATCCGGCGCCCGGTCCCGGAGCCGTCCGGCACCTTGGCCGGGGCCGCGGTCCTCGTGGCGGAGGGGTGCGCGCCCGCCGAGGCCGACGCGTGCGGCCGGGAGGCGGCCACGTGCGGCTTCGTTCCCTTGTCGGCCTGCACGGCCAGGACGGCGACAGCGGCGATCGCTCCTACCGTCAGACCGGTCACCCAGACCTTCGGGGCTGGCACGGCACGCATCTCCTCGGTTACAGGACCCCTGGAACCTGTCGGAACAGGGGTCCGATCATCGTACTGTGAGGCTTCCGGTCCTCAGTCCAGCACGGGCAGCAGCTCCGGAAGGTGCCCGTCGGAGACCGTCGCGGCCCGCTGCCGTTCCTCCGGCACCTCGCCGTAGAGCGTGGTCCGCGGCCTCGCCGGCCGTCCGGCGGCGTCGGCCACGGCGATGAGGTCCTTGACCGACTTGTACGAGCCGTAGGAGGACCCGGCCATCCGGGAGATCGTCTCCTCCATGAGCGTGCCGCCCAGGTCGTTGGCGCCCGAGCGGAGCATCTCCGCCGCCCCCTCCGTGCCCAGCTTCACCCAGCTGGTCTGGATGTTGGGGATGTGCGGATGCAGCAGCAGACGGGCCATCGCCGTCACCGCGCGGTTGTCACGGACGGTCGGTCCGGGGCGGGAGATCCCGGCCAGGTAGACGGGCGCGTTGGTGTGGATGAACGGCAGGGTCACGAACTCGGTGAAGCCGCCCGTCTGCTGCTGGATGCGGGCGAGGGTGCGCAGGTGGCCGAGCCAGTGGCGGGGCTGGTCGACATGGCCGTACATCATCGTGGACGAGGAGCGGATGCCGAGTTCGTGCGCGGTGGTGACGACCTCGATCCAGGTCGCGGTCGGCAGCTTGCCCTTGGTCAGGATCCAGCGGACCTCGTCGTCGAGGATCTCGGCGGCCGTCCCGGGGATGGTGTCGAGGCCGGCCTCCTTCGCCGCCGTCAGCCACTCCCTGATCGACATGCCGGTGCGGGTGGCGCCGTTGACCACCTCCATCGGGGAGAAGGCGTGCACATGCATGCCCGGCACCCGCTCCTTCACCGCCTTCGCGATGTCGAAGTACGCCGTCCCCGGCAGGTCGGGGTGGATCCCGCCCTGCATGCACACCTCCACCGCGCCGACGTCCCAGGCCTGCTGGGCGCGGTCGGCGACCTGCTCCAGGGAGAGCGTGTAGGCGTCGGCGTCCGTCCGCCGCTGGGCGAAGGCGCAGAAACGGCAGCCGGTGTAGCAGACGTTGGTGAAGTTGATGTTGCGGGTGACGATGTACGTCACGTCGTCGCCGACCGCCGCCCGGCGCACGTCGTCCGCGATCCGGGTCAGGGCGTCCAGCGCGGGCCCGTCCGCGTGCAGCAGCGCCAGCGCCTCGGCGTCGGTGAGACGGGTCGGGTCGTCGGCCGCGGTCGCCAGGGCGGCCCGGACGTCGGTGTCGATGCGCTCGGGCACCATGCCGGGCGCCGCGGCCTCGCGCAGCTCCGCCCAGTCGCCGTACACCTCGTCGAAGTCGTCGCGGCGGTCGGACGTACGTCCCTCGGTGTCGATGGAGGTGTGCAGGTCGGTGCGGCCGGAGGCGGTGAAGGCCTCCTCGGGTTCCTGCCAGGGGTGCCCCTCGACCACGGCGTCCGGCAGGGCCAGCCCGGTCTCCGGGTCCGCCAGGGCCCGTACGTGCGGGCGCAGCCGCGGATCCAGCCAGGGTTCGCCCCGCCGGACGAACTCCGGGTACACACAGAGACGTTCCCGCAGCGCGAACCCGGCCGCCTTCGACCGTACGGCCAGCTCCTCGATCTGCGGCCAGGGGCGTTCGGGGTTGACGTGGTCGATGGTCAGCGGGGAGACCCCGCCCCAGTCGTCGATGCCCGCCCCGATCAGCCGCTCGTATTCGCTGTCGACCAGGTTGGGCGGGGCCTGCAGACAGGCGGCCGGGCCCATGATGTGCCGGGCGACGGCGATCGTCGCCACCAGCTCGTCCAGCTCCGCGTCCGGCATGCCGCGCATCGCGGTGTCCGGCTTCGCGCGGAAGTTCTGGATGATCAGTTCCTGGATGGAGTGGTAGGCGCGGGAGACCTTCCGCAGCGCGAACAGTGACTCGGCCCGCTCCTCGTAGGTCTCGCCGATGCCGATGAGGAGGCCGGAGGTGAAGGGCACGGAGGACCGCCCGGCGTCCTCAAGCACGCGCAGCCGCACGGCGGGCTCCTTGTCCGGGGAGCCGTAGTGGGGCCCGCCCGGCTCGGACCACAGACGGGTGGCGGTGGTCTCCAGCATCATGCCCATGGACGGCGCGACGGGCTTGAGCCGCTGGAAGTCGGTCCAGGACAGCACGCCGGGGTTGAGGTGGGGCAGCAGCCCCGTCTCCTCCAGGATGCGGATGGATATGGCGCGGACGTAGGCGATGGTGTCGTCGTAGCCGTGCGCGTCCAGCCACTCGCGCGCCTCGGGCCAGCGCTCCTCCGGCTTGTCGCCGAGGGTGATCAGGGCTTCCTTGCAGCCGAGGGCGGCGCCCTTGCGGGCGATGTCCAGGACCTCGTCCGGCGACATGAACATCCCGTGCCCGGTGCGGCGCAGCTTGCCGGGGACGGTGACGAAGGTGCAGTAGTGGCACTTGTCCCGGCACAGCCGGGTCAGGGGGATGAAGACGCTCTTGGAGTACGTGATGACGCCGGGCCGGCCGGCCGCCTCGAGGCCCGCGTCACGCACCCGGGCGGCGGACGCGGCGAGGTCGGTGAGGGCCTCGCCGCGGGCCTGGAGCAGGACGGCGGCCTCGGTGACGTCGAGGGCGACGCCGTCCCGGGCGCGTTTGAGGGCGCGACGCATGGAGTTCTCGGTGGGGCCGGTTCCGGGGGTCGCGGAAGTCGTCATTCTTCGAGCATAAGCTCGACCTGATCAGTGCCCGGAGGCCAGTCCATGGTCAGCCCAAGGTCACTCCAAGGTCAGTCCAGGAAGGCGGCGCAGCCGTCCAGCGCCCTCAGTACCTCCGCCTCCCCCTCCGGCGGTAGCTGGACCACGACCTCCTCGATGCCGAGGTCCGCGTAGTGGGCGAGCTTGCCCGGGGTCGGGAAGACGGCGTACGGGACGACCTGGAGGGTGGCCGGGTCGCGCCCTGCGTCGGTCCAGGCGGCGCGCAGCACGGGCAGGGACTCGGTCAGCCCGCGGCCGCCGATGGGCAGCCAGCCGTCCGCGTACTCGGAGATGTGCGAGAACAGCTTGGGACCGGCCGCCCCGCCGATCAGCGTGCGGGGCCCGACCACCGGTCCGCGCGGCTTCTGCGCCGGCTTCGGGTAGGCGGAGGAGGCCCGGACGCTCCCGAACTGCCCCTCGTACGCGGTCGGTTCGTCCGTCCACAGCGCCCGCATCAGCGCCATCCGGTCCCGCACCAGCTCCCGCCGCGTGCGCCACTCCACGCCGTGGTCGGCGGCCTCCTCGACGTTCCAGCCGAAGCCGAGGCCGAGGGTGAAGCGGCCGCCGGAGAGGTGGTCGAGGGTGGCGATCTGCTTGGCGAGGTCGATCGGGTCGTGCTGGGCGACCAGCGTGATACCGGTGCCGAGGCCGAGCCGTTCGGTCACCGCGGCGGCCTGCCCGAGGGCGACGAAGGGGTCGAGGGTGCGGCCGTACTCGGGCGGCAGCTCACCGCCCGCCGGGTAGGGCGTCACCCGCTCGACCGGGATGTGGGTGTGCTCGGGCAGATAGAGGCCGGCGAAGCCCCGATCCTCCAGCTCACGGGCGAGCCGGGTCGGGGTGATGGTCTCGTCGGTGAGGAAGATCGTTACGGCGATACGCATGACCCATCTGTACCGGCCGGGGGTGCGGATGTCCATACCGACCGGTCGGCACCTTGGTCACAGTGACCGTATGCAGACTGCCCCTGTCCGCGTACATGACATACCGTCGATCCCCGATTCCCTTCTCTTCCACGGCAGTTCACACCCGTACGGGAAGGTGGCCTCCATGTGTGAGGACGCGCACGGCATCGGACGACGAGCTCTGTTCGTGACGGGCGCGGCCGCCGCCCTTACGTTGGGAAGCGTGAGCTTCGCGGCGGCCGACGGCCAGGACCAGGAGACCAGGACGGTACGCGGCACCCTGCCCCCGGGTTCGCCGGACTTCGTCTACGTACCCGTCGAAGTCCCGTCCGGGGTACGGGAGATCAGGGTCGCGTACACCTACGACAAGCCGTCCGTCCCGGCGGGCACGCAGGGCAACGCCCTGGACATCGGCATCTTCGACCAGCACGGCACCGAGCTGGGCGGCCGCGGCTTCCGGGGCTGGTCGGGCGGGGCGCGCTCGGAGTTCTTCCTCCGCGCGGACGACGCGACGCCGGGCTATGTGCCGGGCCCTGTCCAGGAGGGCACCTGGCACGTGGCACTGGGCCCGTACACGGTGGCCCCGCAGGGCCTGTCGTACGAACTGACGATCACGCTGACGTACGGGGAGCCCGGCGAGACACCGCGGCCGGTGTACCCGCCGTCCCGTGCCCGGGGCCGTGGCCGGGCCTGGTACCGGGGCGACTGCCACTTGCACTCCTGGTACTCGGACGGCCGCCGCACCCCGGCCGAGATCGCGGCGCTGGCCCGTGCGGCGGGCCTGGACTTCATCAACACGTCGGACCACAACACACACGCCTCCCACCCCCACTGGGCCGAGGAGGCGGCCGACGACCTGTTGATCCTGTTGGGCGAGGAGGTCACGACCCGCAACGGCCATGTCGTGGCACTGGGAACGGACCCCGGGACCTTCATCGACTGGCGCTACCGGGCCCGCGACAACCGTTTCGGCCGTTTCGCCCGCGAGATCCACCGGGCCGGCGGCCTGGTGGTCCCGGCCCATCCGCACGCCACCTGCATCGGCTGCGGCTGGAAGTTCGGGTTCGGCGAGGCGGACGCGGTGGAGGTGTGGAACGGCCCGTACACGCCGGACGACGAGGTGACGCTGGCGGAGTGGGACAACATGCTGGTCGCCTCCGTCCGGGAGGGCCGTGCCTGGATCCCGGCGATGGGCAACAGCGACGCGCATCGGGACCCGGACGCCGTGGGCCTGCCCCAGACGGTGGTCCTCGCGGACGACCTGACCCGGGAGGCGATCCAGGCCGGCATCCGAGCGGGCCGCTCCTACGTCGCCGAGTCCGCGAAGGTCACCCTTACCTTCACGGCATCGGGCGCCCGGGGCGAACACGCCGGGATCGGGGAGCGGTTGAAGGTGCCCGCGGACACCCCGGTCACCGTCCGCGTGGAGGCCACGGGCGCCCCCCGCTGCACGATCCGCCTGGTCACGGACCAGGGCGTCCTGTACACGAGCGACCCGCTCCCGGTGGGGGGATCCGGGGTGGCGGAGTGGCGTACGACACCGGCGTACGCGGCGTACGTACGGGCGGAACTCCGGCACGAGACGGCGGCGGGGCCGGTGCCGGGGGCGCTGGCGGCGTTCACGAACCCGATCTTTCTTGGGCGCCACTAGGAGCCTCCGGCCCTCGCGTCTTCCAGGGCCGCCATGATCTCCGGCGCGTTCCTGATCAGCAGCCGGTGCCGGTAGGCCCGGATCACGGCTACTGCGCCCGCGAAGTCGTTGGCTGGGGAGGCTCCTACGGTGGCTGCGAGTTCGTCCTCGAACCGCTCCCGGTCGCCCGGGAAACCGTACCGGCTGAGCGTGCTGCAACCGGAAGAAGAAAGGCACCCGGAGCGGAACACCGTTGAGCGCCTGATCAACAAGCTGAAGGCCTGGCGGGGCATCGCTACTCGATACGACAAGACGCCCGAAAGCTACCTCGCCGGCCTCCACCTCCGCGCCTCGATGATCTGGATCACCGACCTCCTGCGCACCGAGGGACAGAGCAATGCCCCTGCAACCACAGGGAGTTGAGGGACCACACAACAGACCCCCGGAACGCAACCCGAACCCGACCCGGAGTCGACCCGGAGTCGGCCCGAACTCAGGCAGTCCCGGGTATCACAAGCCCCGACTCGTACGCCACGATCACCAGCTGTGCCCGGTCCCGCGCCCCCAACTTGCCCATGATCCGGCTGACATGGGTCTTGGCGGTCAGCGGGCTGAGTCCCAACGCGTCGGCGATCTCGGAGTTGTTGAGACCGCGCGCGACCAGCGCGAGCACCTGCCGTTCCCGTTCGGACAGCCCGCTCGGCCCGCCCACTGCGGATGTCGTCGCGGTGTTCGGCGCGCGCAGAAAGCGGGCGATCAGTCGCGAGGTGGGACCGGGCGAGAGGAGGGACTCCCCCGCGGCCACCGTCCGGATGGCGTCGAGGAGTTCAGCCGGTCTGATGTCCTTCACGAGGAAGCCGGACGCCCCGGCCCGCAGTGCCTCGACGATGTGCTCGTCGGTCTCGTACGTCGTCAGGACGAGCACCTTCACCCCCGCGAGATCCTCGTCGGCGGCGATGAGCCGGGTCGCCTCGATCCCGTCGAGGTCAGGCATGCGGATGTCCATCACGATGAGATCCGCCCGCGCCGACCGGGCCAGCGCCACAGCCTCCCGCCCGGTGCCCGCCTCGGCGACGACCTCCATGTCCCCGGCCGACGAAACGAGCATCGCGAAGGAGGCCCGTACGAGGTTCTGGTCGTCAGCCAGCAGTACGCGGATGGTCATCGAACCTCGTCATCCCCGGACAGCGGCAGTGTGGCGGTCACCTCGAAGCCCCCAGCGGGCCCCGGACCGGCGTCCAGTGTCCCGCCCACGCTACGGGCCCGCTCCCGCATTCCGATGAGCCCGAACCCCGGCCTGCCGTCGGACGGGCCCACCCCGCCGCCCGAGCCGGCGTCCCCACCCGTCCCGTCGTCCCTGACACTCACCCGCAGTGCGCCGTCCGCGGTCCACAGACCCACCCGCACGGTGAGGTCCTCGCGGCCACCGTGACGTACGGCGTTGGTGAGCGCCTCCTGCACGATCCGGTACGTGGCGGCGCCCACGGAGGGCGGGATGCCGTCCGCACGGACGGACAATTCGACCTTGGCCCCGGCCACTCGGCCGGTCTCCGCGAGACCGGCCAGTCCGTCGATCCCGGGGAGCGGGCCCCGCATGTCCTCGGCCCCGGAAACAGAACCGGACATGGAACCGGCCCCCGCTCCCAGATCCGCGCCCACTCCCACGACCGTGTCATGCGCCCGCAGCACCTCCAGCGTCGTACGCAGTTCCCCCCGGGCGGTCCGGCAGGTCCCCGCGATGTCGTCCAGTGCCTGGGCGACGGCCTTGCGGTCGAGGCGATCGGGGTCGGCGGTGAGGACGTGGGCCGCCACGGACGTCTGCACGCCGATGAGGGTGATGCTGTGGGCGAGCAGGTCGTGCAGGTCACGGGCGATCCGCAGCCGTTCCTCGGCGACGCGGCGCCTGGCCTCCTCCTCCCGGGTGCGTTCGGCCCGTTCGGCCCGCTCGACAATGGAGGCGACGTACCAGCGGTAGTAGCGGACATCGATACCGATGAACAGGACCGCGATGATCCAGCCGGAGATCTCCAGGGACTCCGGCGCCCCCTTCGGGTTGGTGAGGCCGTCGCTGATCACTGTCGGGCCGAGGACGGCGACACCGGTGATCAGCGTGCGCCGTACGGTGCCGGTCGCCGCGACGGTGTAGAGCGCCAGGATGGTCGCGGGGATGGGCAGGGCGGGGTTGTAGTCGAGGGCGTAGTACGGAGCCACGCAGGCCACCACCCCGAGCAGGGCCACCACCGGACGGCGGCGCCGCCATACGAGGGGCACATGCCCGGCGAGCAGCAGCGTCCAGCCGAGATGGTCGGGCGGGATCCCTTCGCCGCCCATCAGGGCGATGGCTACGGCGAGCACGGCGACGCCCAGCGCGAGGACCGCGTCGTTGCGGGTGCGGTGCGGTGCGGTCAGCGGTTCGCGGTTGATGGCGGACATGATGCGCTCGACGCGACGGGACCGCCCGCCGCCACCGGCCGCCGTCTCCGCCGCCGACCGGTCGCGCACCCCTGTGGTCGTTCCCCGTTCTTCCACGGCTCCATCTTCCGGTACTCGTGCGGGAACCCGGGCGCCCCTCCGGAAGGAGAGGCACCCAGGCGGGCCCGCCGGATCAAGGTGCTCGATCGGCGTGCTGGATCAGGGCGTTCGATCAGATTGCTCGATCGAGGCGTTCGATCAGCGTGCTCAGGGTGCGCCGACGGTTTCCGCCTGCCGCGGCGGCTCGGTCGGTCCGGCCGGTCCGGTCCGTTCGGCCGGGTCGGGCTCCCGTGAGAGCACGCCCGGCCACCACACCTTCCGGCGCAGGGCGACGCTGGCGCTGGTCACGAGGTACGTCCGTACGAGGAAGGTGTCGAGCAGGACGCCGACGGCGATCATGAAGCCGAGCTGGACCAGCTGCACGAGGCCCATGTTCGTCAGCACGGCGAAGGTCGCGGCGAGGACCAGTCCGGCGGAGGCGATGACGCCGCCGGTGGTGCGCAGCGCGGTGAGTGCCGCCGCGGTCGGTTCTGCTCCCGCCAGGGACTCCTCCCTCATCCGATGCATGAGGAAGATGCCGTAATCGACGCCAAGGGCGACCAGGAACACGAAGGACAGCAGTCCGAGCCCCGGATCGGTGCCCTTGAGGCCGAGGAGCGGTTCGAAGACCAGTCCGCCGATCCCGAGGGAGGCGCCCCACACCGCGACGACCGCAACCACCAGGAGCAGCGGTGCGACCAGACTCCGCAGCAGCCCGATCAGGATGAGCATCACGGAGACGAGGACGAGGGGTACAACGATCTTCGTGTCCCGGGCGTTGGTGACCTCCAGGTCGATCTGCTGGGCGCTGTCCCCGCCGACGTAGGAGCCCTTCAGTTCGTCCCGCAGGGACTTGATGGTGGCGGTCTCCCCCGCCGACTGGGGTGCGCTCTTCGCGAAGACGGAGATCTCGGTCCAGCCGTCTCCCGTACGCCCCTTCTCCGCGCTGTCGACGCCCGGTGTGCCACGGACGGTCGCGAGGGTCTCGTCGGCGCGCCCCTGCGGGGTGATCACGTCGATGGGCTGGCTGCCCTGCCCGGGATAGGACTTGGCAAGGGTCTCCATCGCGACGACAGCCTCCGGCTTGTTGACGAAGGAGTCCTCCTGCTTGAGCGGTCCCGGCAGGTTGAGCGAACCCAGGGCGAGGGCGCCGAGCAGTACGGCACCGCTCGCGAGTACGGTCAGCGGCCTGCGTCCGGCAGAGCTGCCCATCGCCGAGAACAGGCTCCGCCGCTGCTTGGGCGTGCTCCCGAAGACGGGCACGAGCGGCCAGAACACACGCCGTCCGACCACTACGAGGATGGCGGGGAGCAGGGTCATCATCGCGATCAGCGCGCACAGCACACCGACGGTGCCGAGCGGGCCCATTCCCCGGCTGCTGTTGAGGTCGGCGGCGAGCAGGCACAGCAGTCCGGCGGCGACGGTGCCTGAGGAGGCGAGCACGGCGGGCCCGCAGCCGCGCAGGGCGGCAACCATGGCCTCGTACGGTCGCTCGAAGCGCCGCAGCTCCTCCCGGTAGCGCGAGACGAGCAGCAGCGCGTAGTCCGTGCCCGCCCCGAACACGAGGATCGTCATCACACCCGAACTCTGCCCCGAGACGGTCGTGCCGAAGGCCTGGTTGAGGCCGTAGGCGACACCCATCGACATGTAGTCGGCGATCCCGGCGACGACGAGGGGCACGAGCCACAGCACGGGGCTGCGGTAGATCAGGATCAGCAGTACGGCGACGACGGCGACGGTGGTGTAGAGCAGCGGTCCGCCGAGCGAGTCGTAGACCGCGCCGGAGTCGGTGGCCAGCGCGCCGGTGCCGCCCACGTCGACGCTCAACCCGCCTTCGTCCTGGGCGACTTCGCGGACGTCGTTGACGAGCTTGTCCCGCTGCTCCTCGTTCGCCCCGGGCTCATTGCTGGCGACCGGGTACATCAGGGTCGTGCCGTCCTTGGACGGAATCCCCTTGGGAGCACCGCCGATCAGCTCGTGCTGCCGGGTGATCTCCGCGACCTGCCCGGCCGCGGTCTTCCGGTCGGCGGCGCTGAGCCCGCCGTCCCGGTGGTAGACGAGCACCATCTCGGTGGTCTCGCCCCCGGGCAACTTGTCCTCGATCTTCGCCGCTTGCGTCGAGTCCGCGCTCGCCGGCAGGTAGTCGGTGACCTTGTCGTGCTGCACGTCGGCGAGCTTCGCCGCGAACGGCCCGACGAGCGCGATCACGGCAATCCACAGCCCGAGCACCGCCCATGGAACGGCTCGCCTGCGTCCCGGCCCCAGCCTCGTCGTAGCGGTTGTCTCTGCGGCCCTCATTGACCGATCTCCCTCCGGCTGACGTCTGCTTCGGTCCCCAGACTTCCGGTGAGAACCACGGCTTTCGTCGGGCGAGAGGGCGAGGTGACGCGTACTGCCGGGGGCGACGGCGGGTGCGGATTACTCCCTGGGGAGTAGTCGGCGGACGGCGCGCCGCCCCGGAAGGGGCGCGGGGCTGTTTCGATCTGCGGCTACCGCCGCGTGTGCGCGACCAGCCCTCACCGACCCGCAGCAGAAATCAATCCCCCGCCGGGAGGGCGCGAGGGGCCCGGGCCCACCCGGGGCTCACGACGGCGTCTGCGCCGCCGTGAGCAATCGCGTCACATCATCCGCACAGATCGTCAGCGCAGCGCCCACCGTAGCGAGGGTCTCCCGTTCGGCAGGCGTGTACGGCCCGTCGGCGAGAGCGATACGGGCGCCCTGGAGGAGGATGGCCTCCCGGCCGGCGGGGGTCTACCGGCGACTTCTCGACGTCGTCGAAGCCATGTCCCTCGGCCCGGCGAAGTCCCGGGATCTGATCCTCGCCATCGTCCAGAACATGTGAAGGAGCCGACATGCCCCCGCACGCCTGGCGGAAGTCCTCCCACTGCCAAGAGGGAGAGGCCTGCGTCCACATATCCGCCACCCCCACCGCCATTCACATCGCCGACGACGACCCGCCCCGCACCGTCCTCACGGTCAGCCCCGTCGCCTTCGGAGCCCTGGTCAAGCAGCTGAAGTCATCCGGCGGTCGCTGAACCGGTCAGATCCGCCACCACCGCCGCATGATCGGAAGGCCACACCCCGTCGACCGGGCCGTCGCCCGCCCGCCACGCCCTTCTCACCGTGCCGAGGCCGGCCGGGTCCGCCGGGGCGCCGACGTGGATGTAGTCGATGCGGGCGCCGGGGCCGCGGTCCGGGTGCAGGGTCGTGGAAGGGGCGGACGCGTCGACGTGGTCCCAGGCGTCGGCGAAGGCATCCGTGCCGCGGAACAGGCGGATCTCGTCGGAGTCGGGGCCGGCATTGAAGTCGCCCGTGACCACGGGCGGGAAGTCGGTGCCGCCACGGTGCGCGGCGACGAACCCGGCGAGGGCGGTGACCTGGCGGCAGCGGATCGCCGAGGCGGTCGGGCGGGACGTCAAGTGAGCTGTGAAGAAGGGGAGTTGCGGGCCGGGGGTGGCTATGCGCGTATAGAGGGCGAGGCGGCCGTCGTCCATGTCCTCGGGGGCCGGCAGGCGGAGCACGTCCCGTTCCAGCAGCGGCCAGCGGCTCAGTACGGCGTTGCCGATCTCGACGCCCGGCTCGCCGATGCGCCGCTGCCAGCGGTCGGAGGCGGGTGAGGGGGCCCAGGTCCAGTGCATGCCGAGCTCGTCGGCGAGCCATCCGGCGAGGTTGTCGTCACCGACGGCCCACACCTCCTGCAGGCCCACGACGTCGGGGCACAGATCGCGCAGGACGGTCAGGATGGCCTTCTGCCGCTCGGCCCAGGGCCCGAAGCGCCACCACAGGTTCCAGGTCACGATGCGCATCGGGCCACCGTCTCTCGTAGCGGAACCGTTCGAGGTTCCGGCGATTGTTCGAGTTCGAGTGAGAGACATTGAAGAGCATCGGCAGCACGACGAGACGGAGATCCGCGCACATGACCCGTGACCACGAGACCAAGTACCGGCGTGCCACCGCGTTCCAGCGCCGCCTCAATCCGATCATGCGCCGTCTGCCGCTCCAGACGCTACTCGAGACGACCGGCCGCACCTCCGGGCTCCCCCGGCGCACCCCGGTGGGTGGCCGGCGGGTCGGGGACTCGTTCTGGCTGGTGTCGGAGTTCGGGGAGCGGGCTCAGTACATCCGCAACATCAAGGCCGATCCGAGGGTGCGGGTCCGCATCCGGGGCCGCTGGCACACCGGCACCGCCCACCTCCTCCCCGACGACGACCCCGCCGCCCGCCTGCGCGCCCTCCGCTCCTTGAACAGCGTGGCGGTACGGGCGATCGGGGCGGGGTTGCTGACGGTGCGGATTGATCTGGATCGGGAATGACCGAATCGCCCAGGAGGGACACCTACGTGAAGTCGAAGGACACCACTCACGCCGACGCGGCTCGCATCATGCGCCGACAGCATCTCGCCCAAGAACTGAAGCGGTCAGCGCGACTGCGCGCCGAAGCCGGGATCACGACAACGGCCGACGACGCGGACGAGAACGAAGAGGAGCTTCTGGACCGGTGGAGCCGAGTGGCGCGTCGGTGAAGCGCCGGGACCCATCGCCGGCACATTGTGCCCACATGGCACAGTCGGCACACTCGGCCCATGACGCAGATGCCAGGGAGTCCGTCGGCATCGAGGACGTCATGCGGGAGACGTTGGCACGGGGTGACGGAGCGCGGCGTGAGTGAGGACCAAACCGTCTGTGACACCTGAGCCGAGCTCAGCTCACCCCGGCCAAACGATCGACTGCACCTCCCCGTACGCGTGCAGTGCGTACGAGCCCACGTCGCGGCCGACCCCGCTCCTCTTGAAGCCGCCGAACGGGGCCTCCATGTTGCGGCCGACCGTGTTGACGCCCACTCCCCCCGCCCGCAGCCGCCGAGCCACCCGGAACGCCCTCGCCACGTCTCCCGACCAGACGTAGTCGATGAGCCCGTAGTCGCTGTCGTTGGCCAGGGCGACCCCCTCGTCCTCCTCGTCGAAGGGGATGACGACGACCACCGGGCCGAAGATCTCCTCCCGGGCCACCCGCATGTCGTTCGTGCAGTCGGCAAGGAGGGTCGGGGAGACGTGGAAGCCGCGGTCCAGCGGCGGGCGTTCGCCTCCCGCCATCACCACCGCGCCCTCCTTGCGGCCCAGTTCGACGTACGACTCCACCCGGTCCCGGTGGGCCGCGGTGATCACCGGGCCGACCACCGTGTCCGGCTCCCTCGGGTCGCCCACCTTCAACCGGCCCGCGTAGGCCGCAAGTTGGTCCACCAGACGGTCGTACACCCCGCGCTGCGCCAGCACCCGCGTCGGTGCCGTGCAGATCTGGCCGCTGTAGAAGGAGAAGGTCGTGCCGATCCCGGCGACCGCCGAGGCGACGTCCGCGTCGTCGAGGACGACCGCCGCGCCCTTCCCGCCCAGCTCCATCAGCTGCCGTTTCATGTCCCGCCCGCACACCTCGGCGATGCGCTGCCCGACGGCCGTGGACCCGGTGAAGCTCACCATGTCCACGTCAGGGGAGGCGACGGCCTCCTCGCCGACGGACGCCGACCGCCCGGAGACGACGTTGACCACACCCGCCGGCGCGCCCGCCGCCTCCAGCGCCTCCGCCATCCGGTACACCGACAGGGGGTCCTGCGGGGCGGGCTTCACCACCACCGTGTTGCCCATGGCCAGGGCGGGCGCGACCTTCCCGGCCGGGTTGGCCCACGGGTTGTTGTACGACGTGATGCAGGTGACCACCCCCACCGGCTGCCGCACGGCCAGCGCACCGAACACCCCGGCCCGTCCCATCGGCCCGGCCTCGTTGATCTGCGGCGGGATCGCCCACTCGGCCGGCTCCACGCGCGCGTACCGCCGGAACCGGGCCACGCCCACCCCGACCTGCATCGCCCGGGCCGTCCCGGTGGTCGCCCCGGTCTCCGCCTGCGCCAGCTCGGCGTACGGCACGAAGCGGCTGGCGATGATGTCCGCGGCCCGGCCCAGGATCGCCGCGCGATCCTCCGGTGAGGTCCTCGACCACGGCCCGAAGGCCTCGCGGGCCGCGGCGCAGGCCGCGTGCACCTGATCCCGCGAGGCCTCCGGAGCCCACCCGACGGTCTCCTCCGTCGCCGGATCGACGACGGCGTAGTACCCGCCGTCCGGCTCGACCCAGCGCCCCCCGACGAACAGCCGCTGTTCATCGCCGTTCAACGGGTGCTCACCGTCCTCGTGTCCCGCCCGGAGCGCAGCACCTTCCCCGGTACGGCACCGCTCACCACGTCGTCCCGGATCGCCTCGGTCCCGTTGACCCACACGGCCCGCACCCCGAGGGCCTTGGCGTCCAGCCGCGGACTGTCACCCGGCAGGTCGTGCACCAGGGTGGCCGAGGCCGCGCCGATCCGTTCCGGGTCGAAGAGCACGAGGTCCGCATGGAAGCCCTCCGCCACCCGGCCCCGCTCGCGCAGGCCGAAGAGCCGCGCCGGGTCGTCCGTCAGCATCTTCACCGCCTGCTCCAGCCCCACCAGCTTGCGCCCGCGCAGACAGTCGCCGAGGAAGCGGGTGGTGTACGGCGCCCCGCACATCCGGTCCAGATGCGCCCCGGCGTCGGACCCGCCCAGCATCACGTCCTCGTGCTGCCAGGTCTCGGCGCGCAGGGCCCAGGACGCCGGGTCGTTGTCGGTCGGCATGGGCCACAGGACCGTACGCAGCTCGTCGGCCGCGCAGATCTCCACCAGGCACTGGAACGGGTCCTGCCCCCGCTCCGCCGCGATGTCCCGCACCACCCGGCCGGTCAGCCCGCGGTTCGCCTCGCTGTAGGTGTCGCCGATGACGTACCGCCCGAAGTCCGCGAGCCGCCGGAAGACGCCCGCCTCCTTGGACTCGGCGCGCCGCAGCATCTCGGCACGCACGGCCGGGTCCTTCAATCGCGCGATGCGCTCCGGCACCGGCAGCCCCAGGATCGGGCCCCACCCCGGTATCAGGTTCAGCGCGCAGAAGGTGCCCAGCGACATGTTCATGGGCGTGAGGATCGGCATGGTCAGCGCGACGACCCGGCCGCCGGCCTTCCGGGCCTGCTCGCTCGCCTGCAGCTGCCGGGGCACGCGCTCGGGGACGGACGCGTCGATGGTCAGCACGTTCCAGTTCAGCGGCCGCCCGGCCGCGGCGCTCATCTCCGCGAACAGTTCGATCTCGGCGTCGCTGAACTGGTCCAGGCACCCTGCGACGATCGCCTCGATCTGCGTGCCCTCGTGCTCCCCCACGGCCCGCGACAGCGCCAGCAGTTCCGCCGGCTTCGCGTGCCGGGAGGCCACGGGCTTTCCGTCCCCGTCGGAGTGGGTCGAGGACTGCGTGGTGGAGAACCCCCAGGCCCCCGCGTCCATGGCCTCGTGCAACAGCCGCACGATCTCACCCAGTTGCTCCTCACTGGGCTGCCCCCCGATGGCGTCCGGCCCCATGACGTGCCGCCGCAGGGCGCAATGCCCCACCATGAACCCCGCGTTGACGGCGATCCGCCCTTCGAGGGCGTCGAGGTAGTCGCCGAAGGAGCTCCAGTTCCACGGCGCCCCTTCCTCCAGCGCCACCAACGACATCCCCTCGACCTTGGACATCATCCGACGCGTGTAGTCGGCGTCGTCAGGGCGGGTGGGATTCAGGGGCGCCAGGGTGAACCCGCAGTTCCCGGCGGCGACGGTGGTGACACCGTGGTTGAGCGAGGGCGTCGCGTACGGATCCCAGAACAGCTGGGCGTCGTAGTGGGTGTGCGGATCGACGAACCCGGGCGCGAGAACGAGCCCGGAGGCGTCCTCACTGGTCCGGGCCTCCTCGCTGACGGTACCGACGAGGGCGATACGGCCGTCCCGGATGCCGACGTCGGCGGTGTACGCGGGTGCGCCCGTGCCGTCCACGACGGTCGCACCCTTGATGAGGTGGTCGAGCATGGTCCGCGAACCCCTTCACACAGCTTGGCGGAACCGGGACGTCCGATGAACGGGATCCGTGTCGATCTTCGGAATCACGTGCTCCCCGATCAACCGGATCGTCTGCAACGTCTCCTCCTTCGGCACCCCCACCGGCAACCCGAAGCTCAACTGGTCCGCCCCCGCCTGCTCCCACCGCTTGCACTGCGTGAGCACCTCGTCCGGGTCACCGCAGATCAACAGCTCCTCCTCGATCAGCAGCTCCACGAACTCCGGCGTGTACTCCGGCAGCGTCTCCGGCCACACCGGGAACCCCTCGGGCCGGGGGAACGTGTCGTGGTACCGGAACACCAGCGAGGGCAGATAGTGCAGCCCCCCGTGCACCGCGATGTCGATCGCCTCCGCGTGTGTCGGCGCGCAGATCGCCGTCGTCGTCACCATCACGTTGTCGTTGACGAAGTCCCCGACCGGCTCCGCGTTCACGATCGCCGTCTTGTACTGCTCCAGCACCCATTCCATGTCGGACACCTTCTGGATGCTGAACCCCAGCACCCCGAGCCCCTTCTTCGCGGCCATCGCGTACGACGGCGGCGACCCGGCGGCGTACCACATCGCCGGGTGGGACTTGCCGTACGGCTTCGGCAGGACCTTGCGCGGCGGCAGCTGCCAGAACTTGCCCTGGAAGCCGACGTACTCGTCCTGCAGCCACATCTTGGGGAACTCGGCGATGGTCTCTTCCCAGATCTCCTTGGTGTAGTTCATGTCGGTCACCCCGGGGATGAACCCGAGGATCTCGTGCGAGCCGGCCCCGCGACCGGACCCGAACTCGAAGCGGCCCTCGCTGAGGTGGTCCATCATGGCGACCTTCTCGGCCACCTTCACCGGGTGGTTGACCTGGGCCAGCGGGTTGAAGATGCCGGAGCCCAGATGGATGCGTTCCGTCGCGTGCGCCAGGTAGCCCAGGAACACGTCGTTCGCGGAGAGGTGCGAGTACTCCTCCAGGAAGTGGTGTTCCGACGCCCACGCGTACTTGAAGCCCGACTTGTCCGCCTGGATGACGTACTCGGTCTCCTCCATCAGCGCCTTGTGCTCGGCGAGCGGATCTGTCTCGGCGCGTTTACCCACGTATCCCTGTACAAAGAGCCCGAATTCCACGGCGGTTCACCGTCCCAAGTCAGGTGAGTCTGCTGAGTCCTACGACTTTCTGACGTACCGTCAGAAAGGTCAATAGTTGACGGCCCGTCAGATGATGCTGACTCCCGCCAGCCAGCCGCCGTCGATGACGAAGGGCTGACCCGTGATGTACGAGGAGTCGTCCGACGTGAGGAACAGCGCCAGCCGCGCCACCTCGTCCGGCCTCCCGATCCGCCCGAGGGGCACGAGCTTGCGGTAGAGCTCGTCCAGGGCCCGGCTCGTCTCCTCCGCGTCCGCCTCCGGGTCCAGCTGGGCCGGATTCGACATCGCGGTGTCGATCGCGCCGGGGCACATCGCGTTGACCCGGATGCGCCGGTCGGCGAGTTCCAGGGCGGCGACGCGGGTGAGGCCGAGGATGGCGTGCTTGGTGGCGGCGTACGTGCCGACGGCCGCCATGCCCGTCACGGCCGTGTAGGAGGCGGTGTTGACGATCGTGCCGCCGTCCTCCATGACCGGCGCCATGGTCTTGATCCCCAGGAAGCAGCCGACCTGGTTGACCCGCACGACCTGCATGAACTCCTCCAGCGGCGTGTCGACCAGGGAGTTGAAGCGCAGGATGCCGGCGTTGTTGACCAGACCGTCCACCCGGCCGTACGTCTCCTTGGCGGTCCGGGCCGCCGCCCGCCAGTCCGCCTCCTCGCCCACGTCGAGGTGGACGTACCGGGCGCCGATCTCCCGCGCCAGCGCCTCGCCCTGCTCGTCGAGGACGTCGGCGACGACCACCTCCGCGCCCTCCGCCCGGAACAGCCGGGCCTCCTGCTCCCCCTGCCCCCGCGCCGACCCGGTGACGACGACGACACGTCCGTCCAGCTTGCCCATGCGGTAACTCCCTAGAGGTGTGGGGCCACGTCGGCGCCGAAGGCCGCCATCTGGTCGGTGAGTTCGGTGCGGCTCCGGCAGCGGAACCGGACCTGGATCTGGTGCACGCCCATCGCGCGGTAGGCGCGCAGGGACTCGGCGAGCGCGTCCGGGGGGCCGGTCAGGGTGCGGCGGCCGGTCTCCCAGGCGGGCGTGCCGACGTACAGGGGCTCGGTGATGGCTCCGATGGTCAGCGGGCGTTCGACACCGGCCTCTTCGCGCAGCCGCCGCAGCCGGGCGATCTGCTCGGGGAGGCGGTCGCGCGGGTCGCCCTGCGGGAGCCAGCCGTCGCCCTTGAGCGCGGCCCTGCGGACGGCGGCGGGGGACGACCCGCCGACCCAGATCGGCACGTGCTCCTGCGCCGGTCTGGGCTTCTGCCCCAGTCCCTCGAAGTCGTAGAGCTTGCCGTGGTGTTCGGGGAACTCCTCGGGGCCGAGGGCCGCGCGCAGGGCGTCGATGGACTCGTCGAGCACGGCCCCGCGGTGCTCGAAGTCGACGCCCAGCGCCGCGAACTCCTCCGGGACGTGCCCGGCCCCGACCCCGAGGATCAGGCGCCCCCCGCCGAGGTGGTCGAGCGTGGCGTACTGCTTGGCGGTCAGCAGGGGGTGTCTGAGGCCCACGACGGCCACATGGCTGAGCAGGCGGACGCGTTCCGTCGCGCCCGCCAGGAAGGCGAGGGTGGCGACGGGGTCGTACCAGACCGTGCTCATCGCGGAGGCGAGGCGGCGCGGGATGGCCACGTGGTCGCAGCTCGCGATGTAGGCGAAGCCCGCCCGGTCGGCCGCGCGGGCGATGGCGATCAGGTCGGCGGGGCCGGCCGTGGCCTCCCAGGGCTCGGCGTAGATCGTGCTCTGGGACTGGACGGGCAGTTGGATCCCGTACGCCAGGGCGCTCATGGCCGCCAGAGCCCTTCGGGGGTGAGCCCCAGCAGGTCGATGGCGTTGCCGCGGACGATCCGCTCCACCACGTCCGGGTCCAGGTGGCCCATCTGCGCCTCGCCGACCTCGCGGGACTTGGGCCAGGTGGAGTCGGAGTGCGGGTAGTCGGTCTCGTACAGGACGTTGCCGAGGCCGATCGAGTCGAGGTTCCTCAGGCCGAAGGCGTCGTCGAAGAAGCAGCCGTAGACGTGCTCGGCGAACAGTTCGGACGGCGGCCGGTGCACCTTGTCGGCGACCCCGCCCCAGCCGCGGTTCTCCTCCCAGACGACGTCCGCGCGCTCCAGGATGTACGGGATCCAGCCGATCTGGCCCTCGGCGTACATGACCCTGAGGTTCGGGAAGCGCTCGAACTTGCCGCTCATCAGCCAGTCGACCATCGAGAAGCAGCAGTTGGCGAAGGTGATGGTCGAACCGACGGCCGGCGGGGCGTCCTTGGAGGTGGAGGGCATACGGCTGCTGGAGCCGATGTGCATGGCGACGACCGTGCCGGTCTCGTCGCAGGCGGCGAGGAAGGGGTCCCAGTCGTCGGAGTGGACGGAGGGCAGCCCCAGGTGCGGGGGTATCTCGGAGAAGGCGACCGCGCGGACCCCGCGGGCGGCGTTGCGGCGGACCTCGGCGGCGGCGAGCTCGGCGTCCCAGAGGGGGATGAGGGTCAACGGTATGAGGCGGCCCTGGGCCTTGGGCCCGCACCACTCCTCCACCATCCAGTCGTTGTACGCGCGCACGCACAGCAGCCCCAGCTCGTGGTCCGCGGCCTCGGTGAAGGTCTGCCCGCAGAAGCGCGGGAAGGTCGGGAAGCAGACGGCGGACTGGACGTGGTTGACGTCCATGTCGGCCAGCCGCTGGGGGACGTCGTACGACCCCGGGCGCATCTGCTCGTACGTGATGACCTCGAGCTTGATCTCGTCCCTGCTGTAGCCCACGGCGGTGTCCAGACGGGTCAGCGGGCGCTGGAGGTCCTCGTACAGCCACCAGTCGCCGATCGGGCCGTCGTCGCCGGGGGCGCCCATCACGGGCTTGAAGCGGCCGCCGAGGAAGCTGATCTCCTTCAGCGGGGCGCGGACGATGCGGGGGCCGACGTCCAGGTACTTCTTCGGGAGCCGGTCCTGCCAGACGTTCGGCGGTTCCACGGTGTGGTCGTCGACGGAGATGATCTGAGGGAGCGTCAGTTCGGAGTCCATGGCGCTCACGGTAGCGCTGATCTGACGACCCGTCAGCTCCCTGTGCCGGGGGTCGCCGAGTGGGGAGAAGAGGTGAGGGCTCGGTGAGATCCCGCGTGCCGGGCTGTGACGGAGCTCTCCACAGCTGACGCATCCGCCGGGAACAAGGCAAACTGACGGGGTTGCTCACAGGGGTCTAGGGGGACACGGCGATGGACGATGTACCGCGGGTGCCGGAGCAGAGGCGCCCCGGCCCGGCTGAGCCGACGGAACTGTGCTTCGGCGTGCTCGGTCCGGTGCGTGCCCGGCGCGGCGACGAGGCCCTGAACACCGGCTCACCGCAACAGCGCGCCCTGCTGGCCGCCCTGCTGCTGCGCGAGGGCCGTACGGCCACCGCCGCCGAGCTGATCGACGCCCTGTGGGGCGAGGAGCCGCCCTCCCAGGCGCTGGCGGCGCTGCGCACGTACGCCTCCCGGCTGCGCAAGGTGCTGGACCCGGGGGTCCTGGTCAGCGAGTCGGGCGGGTACGCGGTGCGCGGGCTCGGCGAAGGCGCGCTGGACCTGGCCGTCGCCCAGGACCTCGCGGCCGAGGCGGAGAAGGCGCGAGCCTCCGGGGATCTGTGCCACGCGCGCGAGGTGCTGAACCGGGCGCTCGCCCTGTGGGACGGGGAGACGCTGGCGGGAGTGCCGGGGCCGTACGCCGAGGCGCAGCGCGTGCGCCTGGAGGAGTGGCGGCTGCAACTGCTGGAATCCCGGCTGGACATGGACCTGGAGCAGGGCTGCCACGCGGAGGCGGTCTCCGAGCTGACGGCGCTGACGGCGGCGCATCCGCTCCGGGAGCGCCCGCGGGAGCTGCTGATGCTCGCCCTGTACCGCAGCGGACGGCAGGCGGAGGCGCTCGCCGTGTACGCCGACACCCGCCGGCTGCTCGCCGAGGAGCTGGGCGTCGACCCCCGCCCGGGCCTCAGCGAACTCCAGCAGCGGATCCTGCGGGCGGACCCGGGGCTCGCGGAGCCCTCCGCCCCGCAGGCCGAGCCCGCCGCCGTCCCCGTACGCCCCGCCCAACTCCCCGCCACCGTCCCTGACTTCACCGGCCGCGCGGCCTTCGTGGCGGAGCTCGGCGAGGTGCTGGCCTCGGCGGAGGGCCGCGTGATGGCGGTCTCGGCGCTGGCCGGCATCGGGGGCGTCGGCAAGACGACCCTCGCCGTGCACGTGGCCCACCAGGCGCGGGCCGCCTTCCCGGACGGACAGCTGTACGTCGACCTGCAGGGCGCCGGTCCTCGGCCGGCCGAACCAGAGACCGTCCTCGGATCCTTCCTGCGCGCGCTCGGCACGGCGGACTCGGCGATCCCGGACTCCCTGGACGAGCGCGCGGCGCTGTACCGGTCGGTGCTGGACGGGCGCCGGGTGCTGGTCCTGCTGGACAACGCCCGGGACGCGGCGCAGGTGCGGCCGTTGCTGCCGGGCACCGAGGGCTGCGCGGCGCTGGTGACCTCCCGGGTGCGGATGGTCGACCTCGCCGGCGCCCATCTCGTCGACCTGGACGTGATGTCCCCCGAGGAGGCGCTGGCGCTCTTCACGAAGATCGTGGGCGAGGAGCGGGTGGCCGCGGAGCGCGAGGCCGCGCTGGACGTCGTGGCCGCGTGCGGGTTCCTGCCGCTGGCGATCCGGATCGCGGCCTCGCGGCTGGCGGCCCGCCGCACCTGGACCGTCTCGGTGCTGGCCGCCAAGCTGGGCGACGAGCGCCGGCGCCTGGACGAGCTGCAGGCCGGCGACCTCGCGGTCAAGGCCACCTTCGAGCTGGGCTACGGCCAGTTGGAGCCGGCCCAGCAGCGGGCGTTCCGGCTGCTGGGCCTCGCGGACGGCCCGGACATCTCGCTCGCCGCGGCGGCGGCGGTGCTGGACCTCCCGGTCGAGGAGACCGAGGACCTGCTGGAGTCCCTGGTCGACACCTCGCTGCTGGAGTCGGCGGCGCCCGGCCGCTACCGGTACCACGATCTCGTGCGGCTCTACGCGCGTGCGTGCGCCGAGCGCGACGAGTGGCCGCCGAGCGAGCGTGCGGCCGCGCTGTCGCGGCTGCTGGACTTCTACCTGGCCACCGTCGGCGGGGTCTATCTCATCGAACGGCCCGGGGACCGCCTGGTCGACCACCTCGCGACACCGGAGTACCCGGGGCTGACCTTCTCCGACCGGCACGCGGCGCAGGACTGGCTGTACGCGGAGGCGGTCTCCCTGCTGGCCTGCGTACGGCAGTCCGCGCACCCGGGAATGATCGGGCACGCGGTCGACGTGCTGTGGGCGGCGGTCGACCTGGCCGAGTCGGGGACCAACTCCAAGGAGTACGAGGCGGTGGCGTCGGCGTTGCGCGAGGCGGCGCGGGAGGCCGGGGATTCGCGCGCGGAGGCCCGGGCGCTGATCTCGCTGGCCTACGCGCACAGCATCACCGGCCGGTTCGACCTGGCCGACGAGGAGGCCGGCCGGGCCCGGGAGCTGACCGGGGACGGGGCCGGTGATCCGCTGGCCGGCTGCTGGTCGTACAACATCCTCGGCGCGATCGCGTTGTACCAGAGCCGTCACGACGACGGCGAGCGGTACTTCAGGCGGGCGCTCGAGGATTTCCGTTCGGTGGGCGACCGTTCCGGCGAGGCGAGCGCGCTGTGCAACCTGTCGCGGACCTATCTGGCCACCGGCCGCACGGACACGGCCGTCGCGCTGGCCCGGCAGGGCACCGCGATGTACGACGACATGGGGCACGCGCTGAAGGGGGCCAACGGGCGGTACGCGCTGGGGCTCGCGCTCACCCAGAGCGGGAAACTGGCGGAGGCCACCCGGTGCCTTCAGCTGGCGCTGGAGGTGTTCCGGGAGAGCAGGCAGCGGCTGTGGGAGGGGATGACCCTCTTCCGGCTCGCCGAGCTGGACCTCGCGGCCCGGCGGCCCGCGCAGGCGGCGGCGGACGCGGAGACCGCGCTGACGCTGCTGCGGGGCATCGGCGGCGAGTGGCGGCGGGGCAACGTCCTCACGGTGCTCGGGCGTGCCCTCAACGGCGTCGGCCAGCTGGACCGGGCTCAGGTGTGCTGGCGGGAGGCGCTGGAGATCTTCGAGGCGCTGGGGGCGCCGGAGGCGGACGAGGTCCGGGCACTGCTGACGCCGGCGTCGGTCGCCTGAGCGGGCGTTCATCGTTCGTTTATCGCCCCAGTGCAGTCTTGCTCGTGCCGGGCCGTCGCGTCGGGGGGCAGACGGAACGGCACGGGGGCGGGCCTCCAGGGCCTGTCCGGCAATTCCCGTCGTCCGCCCGGAGGGCGGGCCGCGCGGCGTCACGGGGGTCCCCCGCGCGAGGTTGTTCGAGCGTGGGGGGAGCGTGCGATCGCGGCGAGCGGGCGTGCCAGGCGGCGCGCGGCAGACGGGAATTGTCGGACAGGCCTAAGGTGAACCGGCCTCATGATCCGTCCGGCGGCCCTCGGGGGAGCTGCCGGGCGGGTCTCGTCCATCCACCGCACGAGCCTTTCAGGGGAGCACCAGATGAGCGACGAGAACACCACCGACAACATCCACGTCACCGACGAGCCGGCCGGCGCCGAGGTGAACCCGGCCAACATCCACGTCACGGACGAGCCGCTCACGGCGGCCACCGCGAAGGACTCGGGCAAGGTGACGACGGACAACATCCACGTCACCGACGAGAAGGCCTGACGACCACCACCCCGACGGGGAACGGCCGCGGCAGCCCGGAGGGGAGTTGCCGCGGCCGACTCGTTCCCGTCGTCACACGGTCCACTCCTTGAGGACGGCCGCCACACTGCGCACCGTGCTCTCCGGCCGCTTGAGCTCCCGCGCCAGCGCGGAAACCCGCTGCTGATCGAGCTTGACCGGGACCCCGGCGGCGGTCAGATACGCATGAGCGACGGCAACCGCCACCCGCAGGTTCGAACGCTCCAGCCAGCGCATACGCCCCAGCGAATGCGCCAGGGCCGCCGCCTTCGCATGCATCCCCTGGTAGACCTCCTGCCCGACCAGCACCGCCCGATGACGCTCGACCGCGGCCACGGGAACGCCGTAGTCGTCGATGACAGGGTCCTCCTGACCCGCCCGCTGCGCGACCTCCAGGATCCAGGCGAGGTCCACGTTGGGATTCACGCCCCGGTTTCCCCCTCGATCTCATCGATGAGATCGCCGTACTCGTCGAGCACTTCCTGCGCGGCGGCCATGAACACGGCGCGCAGGTGCTCGTTGTCGTCCCGGATGAGCTGCTCGACATACTCGTTGACGGGTATCCGCCGCGTGGCTGCGGCCTGTCGGGCCATCTCCGCCGTCTCGTCGTCCATGCGGATGTTGATCTGCGTCTTGGCCATGCCGGGATGGTATCAGCAGATACCAACCCTCGCTATCCGGTGATACCAGCCCTGCGCAACTCCCCCTTCACCACCTTCCCGCTCGCGTTCCGCGGCAGCTCCCCCACGAACTCCACCGTCCTCGGCACCTTGTAGTTCGCCATCTCTCGCCGCGCCCAGGCGATCAGGTCGTCGGCCGTCAGGACGGAGCCCGGCCGCCGCACCACGTACGCCTTGCCGACCTCGCCCAGCCTCGGGTCCGGGACGCCGATGACGGCCACGTCCGCCACGTCGGGGTGCAGGCCGAGCAGTTGCTCTATCTCCGCCGGGTACGCGTTGAAGCCGCCGACGATGAACATGTCCTTGATGCGGTCGGTGATACGGAGGTTGCCGGCCGGGTCGAGCACGCCGACGTCACCGGTGCGCAGCCAGCCGTCCTCCGTCAGGACCTCGGCGGTCGCGGCCTCGTCCTCGTAGTAGCCGCGCATCACGTTGAAGCCCCGGACCAGGACCTCCCCGGGCTCCCCGGCCGGCGCTTCGACCCGCACCTCCGTGCCCGGTATCGCCCGACCCGACGTCGACGCGATCACCGTCGGCTCGTCGCCCCGGCGGCACATCGTGACGATGCCGCTCGCCTCGGACAGACCGTAGGCGGTCAGGACCGTGCCGACGCCGAGTTCGCCGCGCAGCCGCTCCACCAGCCGCAGCGGCACGACCGCCGCGCCCGTCACCACCAGCCGCAACGCGGACAGGTCGTGGGCGTCCCGGGCGGGGTGGTCCAGGAGCGACTGGTGCAGGGTCGGCGGGCCCGGCAGGACCGAGACGCGTTCCGCCGCGATGTTGGCGAGGGCCGTGTCCACGTTGAACACCGGCTGCGGGATCATCGTCGCACCCCGCATCAGGCAGGCGATCACCCCCGCCTTGTAGCCGAAGGTGTGGAAGAAGGGGTTCACGATCAGATAGCGGTCGCCCCGGACCAGTCCCGCGAGGTCGCTCCAGATCTCGTAGCCCCGCAGCGTCTGCGCGTGGGTGATGACCGCGCCCTTGGGGCGGCCCGTCGTCCCGGACGTGAAGATGATGTCGGAGGGCATGGACGGGGACAGCAGCGCGGCGCGCGACCGTACCTCCGGCTCACCCACGCCCTCCCCGCTCGCCAGGAAGTCCTTCCAGGTGCGGAAGTCGGCCGGGGCGTCCTCCGAGAGCACCACGACCTGTTCCAGGTCAGGGAGTCCGGGCAGGGGGCCGGACCCCGGTCCCTCTCCCGCCGCCCGGCGCAGCGAGGCCACGTACGACGTGCCCAGGAACGTCCCGGTCACGAACAGCAGCCGCGCCCCGCTGCGCCGCAGCACGTCCGCCGTCTCGCCGCCCTTGAACCGGGTGTTCAGGGGCACCAGCACCGCGCCCGCCGACACCGCGCCCAGCGCGGCGACCATCCAGTCCAGGGAGTTGGGCGCCCAGATCCCCACCCGGTCGCCGACCGCGATCCCGTTCGCCATACAGGCCGCGGCGGCCCGGTCGACGCGGGCACCCAACTCCGCGTAAGAGACCCGGACCCGCCCGTCCACCACCGCCTCGACGTCCGCGTACCGCTCGGCGGCCGAGCGGACCAGGCCCGGGATCGTCCCCCACTCCACGTCACCGCGCACAACAGCCCCCTACCAGTAGCTGACTGACCGTCAGATTAGCTGTAACCTGACGCCCTGTCAGCTCAGGGGACAGCAGGCGGAGGTGCACCAGCATGGGCGGAGTCAAGGACGCCACCGCGATCGTCGGCATAGGACAGACACCGTTCGCCAAGCATCTCGAGGACGACGAGAGAACCCTCGCCTGCCGTGCCGTCCTCGCCGCCCTCGACGACGCCGGGATCGCGCCCGGCGAGGTCGACGCGCTCGCCTCCTACACCATGGAGGAGACGGACGAGGTGGAGCTGGCCAAGGCCGTCGGCTTCGGGGACCTGACCTTCTTCAGCAAAGTGGGCTACGGGGGCGGCGGTTCGTGCGCCACCGTCGCGCATCTCGCCGCCGCCATCGCCTCCGGCCAGGCGACGGTCGGCGTCGCCTGGCGGTCCCGCAAGCGCGGCTCGGGTCCCCGGCCCTGGACCAACACCACCGTCCAGCTCCCCACCCCGGCCCAGTGGACCCGCCCCTTCGGCCTGCTCCGGCCCGCCGACGAGATAGCCATGCTCACCCGCCGCTACCTGCACGAGTACGGCGCCACCCGGGACCATCTGTTCAACGTGGCGCTCGCCTGCCGCAACCGGGCGAACCAGAATCCCGCCGCCGTGATGTACGAACGGCCCCTGACCCGCGAGATGTACATGACCGCCCGCTGGATCAGCGAGCCCCTGTGCCTCTTCGACAACTGCCTGGAGACGGACGGGGCGTTGGCCTGCGTGGTCGTCAGCGCCGAGCGTGCCCGGGACTGCCGGCAGACCCCCGTGTACGTCCACTCCGCCGCGCAGGGCCTGCCCGCCCAGCACCACGGCATGGTCAACTACTGGAACGACGACCCGCTCACCGGCCCCGCCTGGGCCGCCGCCCGACACCTGTGGAAACACGCCGACTTCACCCCGCAGGACGTCGATGTCGCCCAGATCTACGACGCGTTCACCGCGCTGATCCCGCTGTCCCTGGAGGGCTACGGCTTCTGCGGGCGCGGCGAGGGCGGTGCGTTCACCGAGCAGGGCGCGCTGGAGATCGGCGGGCGGCTCCCGCTCAACACGAGCGGCGGCGGGCTCAGCGAGGCCTATGTCCACGGCTTCAACCTCATCAACGAGGGCGTACGGCAACTGCGCGGCACCAGTACCGCCCAGGTCCCGGACGCCGCCACCTGCCTGGTCACCGCCGGTGAGGGAGTCCCGACGTCCGCACTGCTGCTGAGGAGTTGACATGCTGAGCCCCGTCACCGACGCCGACGGCGCCCCCTTCTGGGGCTACGCCCGCCAGGGCGAACTGCGCGTCCAGGCCTGCTCCGACTGCGGCGAGCCGCGCTTCCCGCCCCGGCCCTGCTGCCCGCACTGCCAGTCCTTCGCCGCCGAGTGGCGCCGGATGGAGGGCCAGGGCCGCATCTGGTCCTACGTCCTCCCGCACCCGCCGCTCCTCCCCGACTACGCCGAGCAGGCCCCGTACAACGTGGTCGTCGTCGAACTCGCCGACGCCCCGCGCATCCGAATGGTCGGCAACGTGGTCGCCGAGGCCGGCGCGCGCCTGGACTCGGTGGCGCCGGAGCGCATCCGGATCGGGGCGAGGGTGCAGGTCGTCTTCACCAACGACGGTCTGCCGCAGTGGGTCCTGGAGCGGCCGTGACCACGACCCGGGCCATCACCGTCTCCGTCGACAAGGACACCGGCGTCGCGACCGTCACCCTCGACCGGCCCGAGAGGCTCAACGCCATCGACCTGACCATGCGGGACGAACTCCGGCAGACCTGGCGGGAGTTGCGGTTCGACGACGCCGTGCGCGCGGTCGTCCTCACCGGTGCGGGCGAGCGGGCCTTCTGCACCGGCCTGGACCGCGACGCCGTCGTTCCGCAGCCCGGCTCGCCCTTCATGGCGGACGATCCGCTGCTGCGGGTGGGCCCCAAGTCGAACGACCTGTGGAAACCGGTCGTCGCCGCCGTACGCGGCATGGCCTGCGGGGGCGCCTTCTACCTGCTCGGCGAGGCGGACTTCGTCGTCGCCGACCCCACGGCCGCCTTCTTCGACCCGCACACCACCTACGGCATGGTCAGCGCCTACGAGTCCGTGCTGCTGGCCCAGCGGATGCCGTACGGGGAGGTCGCGCGGATGATGCTGATGGGCACGGCGGAACGGATCTCGGCGAGACGCGCCCACGAGATCGGCCTGGTCTCCGAACTCACCGAGCCCGGCGGGGCGTTGACGGCGGCCACGGAGTGCGCGGCCGTGATCGCCGGGTATCCGCCGGAGGGCGTGCAGGGCACCGTGCGGGCGCTGTGGGCGGCCCGGGAGGGCGCCGTGGCCGCCGGGTTCGCGCAGGCCGCCCATCTGGTCGCGCTCGGGAATCTGCCGGGCGAACGCCAGGCGGAGCTGTTCGCGCGGCGCGGCGGCACCCACCGGACCCGCTGAGCCGATCGGGTCACCGCATGGCGGTCATCGCCCAGCGGGCGTAGCGTCGGCACGGGCGGCCGCCGTCCACACCCTTCCGTGCAGCTGGTACGACGGCCGTCCCCCCGCTCGGTCTCAGGTGGTGCGCGCGGTGCCCGTGCCCTTCTCGGCGTCCAGGGCGTACACGCAGCGGTCCTTGCTGCACGCGTACACGACCCTGTCCCTGACCACCGGCGCCCCGGTGATCTCGCCGCCGGTCGCGAGCTTCCAGCGCAGCCGGCCGTCGTCGGCCTTCAGGGTGTACAGGAGGTGGTCGGTGGAGCCGAAGTGGATACGGCCGTCCGCCACGGCCGGCGCCCCCACGATGTCGCCGCCCGCCTGGAAGCGCCACTTGGGCGTGCCCGTGACCGCGTCCAGGGTGTAGAGGCCCTTGCCGCTGCCGACGTGGACATGGCCCGCGGCCACCAGGACCGGGTCGACGGACGCCCGGGACTCGGTGGCGATGCGCCAGCGGTCGCGGCCGTCGGTGGCGTCGAGGGCGTAGACCGTGCCGAGGTAGTCGGCGAGGTAGATGCCGCCGCCGGTGACGGCCGGGCCCGGCGCGAAGGTGGGCGGGGAGAGGAACACCGCCGGTGCCTCGAAGTGCCACCTGACGTGGCCGCCGGCGACGTCGAGGGCCAGCACACGGGTGCCGGCGGAGACGTAGACGTAGCCGTCCGGGGCGTGCGTCAGCCGGATCGGCACACCGCCGCAGGAGGCGGCGTCGCCGATCGGGTAGGACCAGCGCTCGTCACCCGTACGGGCGTCCAGGGCGCGCAGCCGGGCGTCCTGCCAGACGTACACCGTGCCCTCGTGCACGGCGGGCCCGGCCTCCGGGGACTCGAAGTCGGTCTGGGCGCCGGTGAGCTCCCACAGCTTCCGCCCGTTCGCGGCCTCCCAGGCCTGGACGCCGCCGCCGCGGGTGCCGGTGACGACCGTGCCCCGGTCGGCGTGCAGGGAGTACACCCAGGCGTCGGTGTTCAGCCGCCACAGGTCGGCGCCCTCACGGCAGTCCAGGGCGAACAGCGTGGGCCCGTCGGAGGCGTGGATACGGCCGTCGGCGACCGCCATCGACCAGGCCACGTCCCGGGTCTTGAAGCGCCGCCGCCCGGTGGCCACGTCCAGGGCGTGCACCTCGAAGGAGGTCACGTAGACGAGGTCGCCGAAGACGGAGGGGGTGCCCCACACGTCGTTGGACATGCGGAAGCGCCACGGGCGCCAGCCGGCGGCCTCCGGGGCGGGGGCGGGGGGCGCCGGCACGGCCGGGTCGGCGCCGTTGACGCCGGGGCGGGGCTTGGCCCAGGAGGCGGCCAGGGCGGCCTCCGGCGGGGGCGCCTTCACGGCGGCGGCGCGCACGTCGGCGACCCGGGGGCCGGGGCCGATGGGCACCTGGGCGCCGGCGAGGCGGACCGGGCCGGTGTCGGGGGCGCCGACCGGTACCGGGGGCGCCGTGGGGATCACCGGGTCGTGCGAGGGCGGGGGCGGCAGGGGCGGGCGGCCCCCGCCGCTGCGGGCGCCGCCCTGCTGACCGGGCTTGGCCGCCGGGCGGCCGTTGCGGCGCGCCTCGATCAGGCTCACCGCCCGCTCGGGCAGCCATGCCGAGGCCGTACCGCTGTCGTCGGAGCCGGAGCCGAAGAGGTGGGGGGCCAGGTTGGCCTGGAGGTCGGCCGGGTTGGGGCGGGCCGTGGCCTCCATCTGCATGCAGGACTCGATCAGCGGGCGCAGCTCGTCCGGCAGGCCCTCCAGGTCCGGCCCCTCCCGGAGCAGCATGAAGACCGTCTCGACCGGGTTGGCGCCGTGGAAGGGCGGGTGGCCGGTGGCGGCGAAGACCAGCATCGAGCCGAGCGAGAAGACGTCGCTCGCGCCCGTGACCGACCGCGAGTCCTTGGCCTGCTCGGGGGACATGTAGGCGGGGGTGCCGACGGCCACGTTCGTCATGGTCAGACGGGTGTTCGAGACGCCGGAGGCGATACCGAAGTCGATCACCCGGGGGCCGTCCTCGACCACGAGCACGTTCGAGGGCTTGAGGTCGCGGTGGACCAGCCCGGCGCCGTGGATCGACTGCAGCGCCTCCGCCACGCCCGCCGCGAGCCAGCGCACGGCCTGGGCCGGGAGCGGCCCGCACTCGTTCACTATCTCCTCGAGCGAGGGCGCGGGCACGTACGCGGTGGCCAGCCAGGGCACCGCCGCACGCGGGTCGGCGTCGACGACGGCCGCCGTGTAGAACCCGGAGACCGCCCGCGCCGCCTCCACCTCACGCGTGAAACGGACGCGGAAGAGCTGGTCCTCGGCCAGCTCGGTCCGGACCGTCTTGATCGCCACGCGCCGGCCGGACGCCGAGCGCGCGAGATAGACCAGCCCCATGCCGCCGGCACCCAGCCGTCCCAGCACCTCGAACGGCCCGATCCGCCGCGGATCGTGCTGCGTCAGCTGATCCACCACTTGCCTGCCACCTCCCCGTACAAGCCGCGCCACCCACATATGTACGCGACCGAAGTGCAGCGTCTCACCACCGCACCGCCATGGCGGCACGCACCCCGATTCTTCCTGGCCGGAGCACCGGTTGCGAACCCGGGCCCGAATCGGGGTGTCTCCCCGCAAACCGGGGCGTTTCACCGCATGACTCAGGGCTCGGGCCGCTCCAGTACGGCGAACGACGCCCCTTGATTGTCTGTGACGACCGCCACCTTTCCGTACGACGTCTCGAATGGTGGTGCCTGAATACGGCCATCGAGCCGGCTCACCGTGCCGAGGACCGCCTCGCAGTCCTCGACGGCGAAGTGGACGAGGAAATGGGGCGGCATCTCGGCCGGAAAGACATCGGAGACGGGCGCGCGGCCGAAGTCGGGGCGGGCGTCCGGTCCGAACAGGGCGTCGTGGAAGAGCTCGCCGTAGAAGGTGTTGGCGGCCTCGGTGTCACGGGCGTACAGCTCGGCCCAGCCGAAGGTGCCCGGCTCGTGCCGCTTGCCGAAGCCCGGGTGGGAGCCGGGCTCCCAAAGGCCGAAAACGGCTCCCTCGGTGTCGGTGACCAGCGCGGTCGTCCCCAGGTCACCGAGCGGGACGGGCGCGGTGACGACCTGTCCGCCGGCCGCCCAGACCCGGTCGGCCAGGGACTCCGCGTCCGGGGTGGCGAAATAGACTGTCCACACGGTGGGCAGCCGCCCGTCCGTCTTGCGGGCGAGCGCGGCGACCGGCTCGCCGTCCTTGCGCGCCCAGACGGATCCCCCGTACGCGTCCTCGAAGTCCCACCCGAAGAGCTCACCGTAGAACCGCTTGCCCGCCTCGACGTCGGGAAGCTGCGCGTCCACCCAGCAGGGGACGCCCTCTCCGTACGCGGATGCCCTGTTTTCGGCCATACCGCCAAACTAACGGCGCCTCGCGCCCCCCGCAGGACCAGGCACACCTGTCCCCGCACCCCCATGCACCCCATTTGCAGTCGGCCGAATCGCGCTCCGATCACCCCTCGGTAAGCTGACGGCATGACAGGACAAGTGCGTACCGTCGACGGCCGTGTGGCGGGTCGGCGTGGGCAGGCGACCCGGCAGAAGCTGCTCGACTGCCTCAGCGAGATGCTCAGCTCCTCCCCGTACCGGGACGTCAAAGTCATCGATGTCGCCCGGAAGGCGGGCACTTCGCCCGCGACCTTCTACCAGTACTTCCCGGACGTCGAGGGCGCCGTCCTGGAGATCGCCGAGCAAATGGCCACCGAGGGAGGGCAGTTGACCGCCCTGCTCGAGGGCCGTTCATGGGTCGGCAAGGCCGGCTGGCAGACCGCGCAGGAACTCGTGGACGGGTTCCTGGAGTTCTGGCGGAAGAACGACGCGATCCTGCGCGTGGTCGATCTCGGGGCCGCCGAGGGCGACAAACGCTTCTACAAGATCCGCATGAAGATCCTGAACTCGGTCAACAACTCCCTGGCGGACTCCGTCGCCGAGTTGCAGTCCAAGGGCAGGGTCGACAAGGACGTGAACCCGGCCGCGGTCGCCGGTTCGCTCGTCGCGATGCTCGCGGCGGTGGCCTCGCACCAGAAGGGCTTCCAGACCTGGGGCGTCAAGCAGGCCGAACTCAAGCCGAACCTGGCCCTGTTGGTGCACCTGGGCGTGACGGGCAAGAAACCGACGAAGTAACGCGCCCCCTTTTTTCCAGGCCCCCCAAGTCCTGTCTGCAGGCGGTGGTTCACGGACGACTCCGTGAGCCACCGCCTGCTCCGCTGTGCGGACCCCGCCCGGCCCCTGACCTCGTACCCGCTGAACATCGTCGGCCGTCGCCGTGGCCTCGGTCGCCCTGTTCACCGGCGTCGGAGGGATCGCCGCCGGGCCCGCCTTCGCGACGGGTCAGCCCAACCAGTCCTGCCAGGCCGAGCCCGCGAGCCCCGGCCACGCCTCGAGCGCCCCCGGTTCCGCGTTCAACGAGGACCCGGGCGGTGTCGCCGGCAGCAAGTACGCCGGTTCCCAGCCCCAGAACTCCAAGAACCCGGCCTCGGTCTCCCAGTACGACGTGGCCTGCGCCCAGGTCTCGGCTCACTGATCACGACGGGTGATCCGAAAGACCCGGATCTCCCTCTCGACCCGCGCCTGATAGGTGGCGTACGGCGGCCAGAAGGCCAGCAGTGCCTTCCAGGCCGCCGTCCGCTCCTCGCCCTCCAGCAGGTGGGCCCGGACAGGGATGTCCGCACCCTTCCAGCTGACCTCCGCGTCCGGGTGGGCGAGCAGGTTGTGGGTCCAGGCCGGGTGGTCCGTGCGGCCGAAGTTCGAGCCGATCAGAAGCCAGCTGCGGCCGCCCTCCTCCGGCATGCACGCGAGCGGCGTACGGCGCCGCTGCCCGCTCCTCGCCCCGGTCGACGTCAGGATCACCCCCGGCAGCATCTGCGCGCTCAGCAGCATCTTCCCCCGGGTGAGCCGGTGGACGGCGCGGTCCAGCGCCGGAATCACATGCGGGGCCACCTTCGCGAAACCCCGCGTCGACGACACCCGCTGCACGACACGTTCGCCGATCACACCGCCACCTCCCGGCCCTCGAAGAGCCGCGCCGTCTGAGCGGCACGCGCCCGCAACCGATGCACCGGCCCGAAGAGCAGTTCGTCGCCCGATGCGCGCTTGAAGTACAGATGCGCCTGGTGTTCCCAGGTGAAACCGATCCCCCCGTGCAGCTGGATGCCCTCGGCGGACGCCACCCGCAGGGCCTCCAGGGCCTGCGCGAGCGCGAGCCCGCCGGCCCGCTCCCCCTTCGCGGTCGCCCAGGCCGCGTAGTAGGCCGCCGACCGCGCCGCCTGCACCTGCACGTACACGTCCGCCAGCCGGTGCTTGACCGCCTGGAAGGAGCCGATCGCCCGCCCGAACTGCTCCCGCTGTCCCACGTACTCCACCGTCAGCTCCAGCGCCCGGTCCGCGGCCCCGACGGCCTCGCAGGCCAGCACGGCGGCGACGGTGTCCCCGAGCGCGGCGAGGGCGCCCAGTACGTCGGCGCCCTCGTCCCCCAGCAACTCTGCCTCGACGTCCCGCAGCTGGACGCGGGCCTGCGGCCGGGTGGCGTCCAGCGCGGTCTGCCGTACCCGCACCACCCCCTGCGCATCCCCCGGCACCAGGAAGAGCAGCGTCCGGGAGCGGGCGAACCCCCCGGTGTGCGCGGCGACGAGCAGCACCCCCGCGCTGTGCCCGTCGAGCACCTGCTCGGCCTGCCCGTACAGCCGCCACCCCTCACCCGCCCGTCTGGCCTGCACGCCCCCGGCCCGTCCGCCACCGGCCCACTCCCCGCCGTTGTCACCGGTCAGGGCGAGGGCGGTGGTCAGGGCGGTGCCGGGCACGGCGAGGGCGGCGGTCACGGCACCGGAGGCCAGACGGGGCAGCAGCGAGGCGCGCTGGGTGTCCGAACCCAGGGCGAGGATGAGGGGCCCCGAGAGGACGGCGGTGGCGAGCAGCGGCGAGGGGGCCAGCGCCCGTCCCGTCTCCTCGCAGGCCAGGGCCAGCTCGGTCGCCGAACAGCCGACACCGCCGTAGGCCTCGGGCAGGGCGAGCCCCGGCAGGCCGAGCTGGTCGGCGAGCGCGGTCCACAGGACGGGGTCGTGACCGTCGGGGGTGTCGAGGGCGGCCCGCAGCTCCCGCGGGCCGCAGCGCTTGGTGAGCAGTTCGCGCAGGGTACGGCGGATCTCGTCCTGTTCGGCGGTGAAGCGGGCGTCCATGGCTCTTCCCTCCGGATCTGACGGGCCGTCATATTAGGAGTCCGGGAACGATATGCCCAGGGGAAGGTGGCCTCTCATGACGCGCGGGAGCCGGAAAGTGGCCGTGGTCGGGGTGTCCCTCTCCGACTGCGGCCGCGTCGACGACGCGACCCCGTACGCCCTGCACGCCCAGGCGGCCCGCCGCGCCCTCGCGGACGCGGGTCTCGGCCGCGGGCTCGTCGACGGCTTCGCCTCGGCCGGTCTCGGCACGCTCGCCCCCGTCGAGGTCGCCGAGTACCTCGGCCTGCGCCCCACCTGGGTCGACTCCACCTCGGTCGGCGGTTCCACCTGGGAGGTCATGGCCGCCCACGCGGCGGACGCGATAGCGGCCGGCCACGCGAACGCGGTGCTCCTGGTCTACGGCTCCACGGCCCGCGCCGACATCAGGGCCGGCCGGCGCACCGGCGACCTCTCCTTCGGCGCGCGCGGCCCGCTGCAGTTCGAGGTGCCCTACGGCCACACCCTGATCGCCAAGTACGCGATGGCGGCCCGCCGTCACATGATCGAACACGGTACGACCATCGAGCAGTTGGCGGAGGTGGCGGTGCAGGCACGGGCGAACGCCGCCCTGAACCCGGACGCGATGTTCCGCGACCCGGTCAGCGTGGACGACGTCCTGTCCGGCCCGATGATCGCCGACCCGTTCACCAAGCTGCACTGCTGCATCCGCTCCGACGGCGGCGCGGCGGTGCTGCTGGCCGCGGAGGAGTACGTGCGGGACTGCCGTACCGCCCCCGTCTGGGTGCTCGGCACCGGGGAGCACGTCTCGCACGCGGCGATGTCCGAGTGGCCGGACTTCACGGTGTCCCCGGCCGCGGTGAGCGGGCGGCTGGCCTTCGAGCGGGCCGGGGTGCGGCCGGCGGAGATGGACTTCGCCCAGATCTACGACGCGTTCACGTACATGACGCTGGTGACCCTGGAGGACCTCGGGTTCTGCGGGAAGGGCGAGGGCGGGGCGTTCGTGGAGAAGGGGCGGCTGCGGGTCGAGGGCGGGGAACTGCCGGTGAACACCGACGGGGGCGGGCTGTCGGCCCAACACCCCGGGATGCGGGGGCTGTTCCTGCTGGTGGAGGCGGTAAGGCAGCTGCGCGGGGAGGCGGGCGCCCGGCAAGTACGCGCGAGCGACGGGGAGTTGCCGCGGCTGGGAGTGGCGTCCGGGACCGGCGGATGGTTCTGCTCTGCCGGGACGGTGGTGCTCGGGCGCGAGTGAACCGGGGTCACTTGGTGACGGTGGTCGTAGGCTGCAGCGGGAGCCCCTTCCCGGCCCGCAGCGTACCGCCCAGTCACCGGAGGAGACCCGTATGGCCCTGACCCGTGAAGAGCGCGCACAGTTCCTGGCCGAGCCCCACATCGCCGCCCTGTCGGTGGACGCGGGTGAGGGACGCGCGCCGCTCACGCTGCCGATCTGGTACCAGTACGACGACGCCGACGGGACGATGTGGATCCTGACCGGGCTCACCTCCCGCAAGTACGAGCTGATCCAGGCCGCGGGCCGCTTCTCCCTGATGGTCGACCGGCTGGAGCCCACCATCAGGTACGTGTCGGTGGAGGGCCCGGTGATCGAGACCGCGCCCGGCACGATCGAGCGGCTGCGGGAGATGAGCGCGCGGTATCTGCCGGCCGAGAAGGTGGACGAGTACGTCGACTTCGCCTCGAAGAACCACGGCGAGCAGGTGTTCCTGCGGATGCGGCCCGAACGGTGGCTGTCCTCGGACCTCGGTACCGTCTGAGGCATGGGAACGGATCTACACGAGGTGCTGAGGTCGCTGCGGGTGTGGGACCCGGCGGTCACCGAACTGCGCCCCTTCGACCCCGCGGCCGCCCCCGCCGACCCCCTCGACCTGTTCACCGCGTGGTTCGCGGAGGCGGTCACGGCCGGGCAGCGCGAGCCGCACACCATGTCCCTCGCCACGGCCGACGCGGACGGGCGCCCGGACGTACGGATCGTGATGCTGCACGGCGCGGACGCCGGGGGCTGGACCTTCGCGACGCATGCGAGCAGCCGCAAGGGCCGGCAGCTGGCACAGCGCCCGCAGGCGGCCCTGTGCTTCTACTGGGCCGCCCTCGGCCGCCAGGTGCGGCTGCGTGGGACCGTCACCGCCGCGCCGGCCGCCGCGTCCCAGGGCGATCTGCACGCCCGCTCCACCGGCGCCCTCGCCGCCGCGCTCACCGGCCGGCAGAGCGAGGTCCTGGGCTCCCTCGAGGAGTTGGCGCAGGTCTCACAGGCCGCCTGGGAACGGGCCCAGCGGGAGCCGGACGCACCCGTGCCGACCTGGACGCTGTACCGACTGCGCCCTGAAGAGGCGGAGTTCTTCCAGGGCGACGAGCAACGCCGGCATGTACGGCTGAACTACCGCCGGGAGGGCGCAGGTTGGCAGCGCGAACTGCTCTGGCCGTGACACCACGTCCTCAGCGCGTGACGTCGTGCCCGTCGAAGTCGTACAGGTCGAAGTCGGCCACCGGGCGGTAACCGATGCGCTGGTAGAGGGCGTTGCTGGTCGGATTGGCCAGGTCCGTGAAGAGCAGGACCTCGTCGGCGCCCGACGCCCGCGCCGCCCGGCTGACCTCGGCGGTGACCGCGCCCGCGTAGCCCCGGCCGCGCAGTTGCGCCGGCGTGTAGACGGGCGCCACCCGCACCTGCCCGGCGACCATCGGGGTGACGCCGGCCATGGCGAGCGGGGTGCCGTCGGCGTCCTCCCAGAACGTGACGCCGCCGTAGGAGATGCGCGCGTCGGCCCAGCCCTCGGCGCGCTGCCCGGCGCCCTCGCCGACGGCTGCCATGAACTCGCCGTACCAGCGCACCAGTTGCTCCCGGTCCGCCTCCCCCGCGACCCGCGCCCGGCCCCTCGGCACCGGGCCCGGCGCGGTCAGGGTGTCGAGCCGGTACAGCCGCTGGCGCTGGCGCACCGCCGCCCTCGCGCCCGTGCGCCGCTCCCAGGCCCGCGCCAGCTCGGCGACGGAAGCCCGCTCGCCGGAGACGCCGGGCAGCGGACGGCCGTCGGCGGCCAGGTGCGCGGCGAGGGCGCCGGCCTCCTCGGGGGTGAGGGAGGTGACGTTGAGGCGGTAGGGAGGCGTACGGAAGTACACCGCCCGGACCGTCTCCCGCCGCTCCAGCACTCCGAAGTACGGCGCCTCGTCCCCGTAGACCCCCGTCCCCCGGGTCCTCAACTGCTCGGTCACCGTCAGCGCAAGGGTGTGCGGGGCGGGCCGGGAGCGCAGGAAGTCCCCGGCACGGGAGAGGAAGACGCCCAGGTCGTCGATGCGGTACCAGTCATCGGATCCCATACCTCATGCTGCCGCGCACTCCCCCCGGAACGCCTCCGAATTACGCCCGCTTCACAGCCCCTCGGGCTCCGGATCCGTGGCCAGGCGGGCGTGGAGGTGGGCGTCTCGGAAGGCGTCCTGGCGGTCTGCTTCGAACATCTGGCCGCGCATGGTGCCCTCGTATCGGAAGCCGCAGCGTTCGGCGACCTTGCAGGAGATCTGGTGGCCGACGGCGTGGCCCAGTTCGAGGCGGTTGAGCCGGAGGTCGGTGTGGGCCCAGTGCGCGGCGAGGGCGAGGGCGCGGGTGGCGACGCCCCGGCCGCGGGCCTCGGGCAGGACCCAGTAGCCGATGCGGGCGTGGCTGAGGAGGGTGTGGATGTCGCTGACGCTGATGTGGCCCAGCCTCGTACCGTCGCCCGCGTCCTCGACGCAGAACGCCACTCCCGTCCCCGTCCGCGCGTCCTCCGTCTTCGCGGCGATCGAGGCGCGGGCCACGGCAAGGTCGGCGACCGGCGTGAGCGGAGTGTTCCAGCGCAGGAACTCCGGGTCCGCGCAGCCCCGGAAGAAGGTCTCGACGTCGGCGCCGGAGTCCGCGTCCCACGGGCGCAGCCGCAGTCCGTGTCCGAGCACTTCGGTGGATTCGAGGGCGAGGGTGGGTTCGTGTATGCCGGTCATGCGCCCATTCAAACGCGCCCGCCTCAGCCACGCGGCCGGAATACCGGCACCCCCTCCCGGAACACGGCCTCCAGCTCCATCCCGGCCCGCAGCCGCTCCGCCGGGCACTCCACGATCTCCGTCATCATCCGCGGCCCCTCCGCGAGGTCGACGACGGCGGCGACGTACGGGGTGCGATCGCCGAAGGGCGGCAGGTCGTTGCGGTGGACGACGGACCACGTGTAGAGCGCGGCCCGGCCGCACGCCGGCTCCCAGGCCACGTCCTCGCTCCAGCAGTGCGGGCAGAACTCCCGCGGGTAGTGGTGCGCCCGCCGGCACGCCCCGCACCGCCGGACCAGCAGCCGCCCCTCGGCCGCCGCGTCCCAGTACGTCCGCGTGAAGGCGTCGGCCTCCGGGAGATCGTGACGGGTCATGCATCTGACGGTACGTCAGGTCTCGCGTTCCCGGAACCCGGGATCCGCACGGTTCCGGGCCAGGGGCCGGGCCGATCGCCGTACGACCACAACCAGGTGTCCTACGCCACAAGCCCCACCCACTCCTCCTACAGGCGTGATCAATCCGCAACCAATTCCGGTCTTGACCGAGACCCATCAAGCTGGTGCGTGATTACGCTCGCGCTCATGGCCGACTCCACACCCTCCCCGAGCCCTTCGGACCGTCCCGTCTACGTCGTCGGCGGCGGACCCGCGGGGCTCTCCGTCGCATACGCGCTGCGGGCCAAGGGGATCCGTGCGGTGGTCCTGGAGAAGTCGGACCAGGTGGGCGCTGCCTGGCGGCGCCATTACGACCGGCTGCACCTGCACACCACCCGCCGGCTGTCCGCCCTTCCCGGACTGCCGATACCGCGCCGTTTCGGCCGCTGGGTCGCCCGCGACGACGTCGTGCGCTACCTGGAGAAGTACGCCGAGGTGCACGAGCTGGAGATCGTCACCGGGGTCGAGGTGTCCCGGATCGAGCGCACACCCGACGGCACGGGCTGGCTGCTGCACGCCACCGGCGGCCGTGAGCTGACCGGCGCCGCCGTGGTCGTCGCCACCGGGTACAACCACACGCCGTACGTGCCCGAGTGGCCCGGACTCGGCCAGTACACCGGCGACTTCGTGCACGCCGGCGACTACCGCAACCCCGAGCCGTACGCCGGCCGGGACGTCCTGGTCGTGGGCGTCGGCAACACCGGCGCGGAGATCGCCGTGGACCTGGTCGAGGGCGGCGCATCGCGGGTACGGCTGTCCGTGCGCACGACCCCGCACATCGTCCGCCGCTCCACCGCGGGCTGGGCCGCCCAGTACACGGGCGTCCTGGTGCGGCGGCTGCCGGTCGGGCTCGTGGACCGGCTGGCCCGGCCGATGGCGAAGCTCAGCGTGCCGGACCTGTCCGCGCAGGGGCTGCCCCGCCCGGACTCCGGGCTCTACAGCCGCGCCAAGGAGGGTGCCATCCCCGTGCAGGACGTCGGTCTGATCGACGCCGTGCGCAAGGGGAAGGTCGAGGTCGTGGCCGCCGTCGACGGCTTCGAGGGCGGCAAGGTGGTCCTCGCCGACGGCACCCTCGTCTCCCCGGAGGCCGTGGTCGCCGCAACCGGATACGTCCGTGCGTTGGAGGGCCTGGTCGGTCATCTGGGCGTGCTGGACGAGCGGGGCAGACCGGTGGCGCATGGCGCCCGCGCCCCGCAACAGGCGCCCGGCCTGCACTTCACCGGGTTCACCACACCCATCAGCGGCACCCTGCGCGAGGTCGCGATGGACGCCGAGAAGATCGCGAAGGCGATCGTGCGGGCCGGCGGGAACTCGCTGTCCCGACTGCCCGGCTGATGCCCTCCTGACCTGCACGACCCTCAACTTCCTTCATCCATATACGCGTTACTTGTGTGTCAGATGTGGCGGAAGCGTTGAAGCGTGCCGTCTTCCGGGGCCAGAATGTGAACACTGCTCAGCTTTCCGGCTCCACATTCTCTCCCCACTCTCTCCATATGGAGGATGCACGTGGCACGCGAAAGACAGCCCCACCCCCGCGCCCTGACGCGGCGCTCCCTGCTCGGCGGTGCCGCCGCGGCGGCGGGCGCCGTCACCCTCACCGGCACCGCCGCCGGAACCGCGTCGGCGGCGACCAGCCGTGACGTCGACGTGGCGATCGTCGGCGGCGGCCTCGCCGGACTGACCGCGGCCCGTGACCTGGTGGCCGGAGGCAAGACGGTCGCCGTCCTGGAGGCCCGGGACCGTGTCGGCGGCCGGGTCGTCAACCTGCAACTGCCAGGCGGCGGGTTCACCGAGGGCGGCGGCGAGTTCATCGGCCCCACTCAGAACCGCATCAAGGCCCTCGCCGACTCCCTGGGCGTGGCGACCTTCACGACCTACAACACCGGCAAGAACCTCCTGTACAAGGACGGCACCCGGACCCCGTACGCCACCGACGGCGTCCTCGGCTCGGTCCCGCCGGTCGACGTGGCCGGGCTCGCCAACGCGGCGATCGTGCAGGCCTCGCTGGACGACATGGCCAAGAAGGTGCCGGTGGACGCGCCCTGGACGGCCGCCAAGGCGGCCGAATGGGACAAGCAGACCTTCGAGAGCTGGCTGAACGCCAACGCGGTCATCCCCTCGGCCAAGTTCCTGCTGGACGTGGCCTGTACGTCGATCTTCTCCGCGCAGCCCCGCGAACTCTCCCTGCTCTACGTGCTGTTCTACATCGCCGCCGCCGGCGACGAGAACAACGTCGGCACCCTGGAACGCCTCACCGACACCGCGAACGGCGCCCAGGAGTCCCGCTTCGTCGGCGGCTCCCAGCAGGTCCCGATCAAGCTGGCCGCCACCCTCGGCGACCGGGTGGTGCTGAGCGCGCCGGTGCGCTCGATCGCGCAGTCCGGCGCCAAGTACGTCGTCACGGCCGACGGGATCACGGTGACGGCGAAGAAGGTCGTCGTCGCCGTACCGCCCCCGCTGGCGGCCCGCATCACCTACGACCCCCTGCTCCCCGCCGCCCGGGACCAGCTCAGCCAGCGGCTGCCGATGGGCTCGATCGGCAAGGCGATCGCGGTCTACGACACCCCCTTCTGGCGCGCGGACGGCCTCAACGGCCAGGTCGTCAGCGACTCCGGCGTGGTCCGCTCGACCTTCGACAACTCCCCGCCGGACGCCTCCTACGGCGCCCTGATGGGCTTCATCGAGGCCGACGAGATGCGGGCGTACGACGCCTCGAGCGTCGACGAGGTCAAGGCGGCCGTCCTGAAGGACTACGTCAACTACTTCGGCGACAAGGCCAAGTCGCCGACCTCCTTCGTGCTGCAGCGGTGGAACAACGAGGGCTTCTCCCGCGGCGGCCCGGTCGCCTTCGCCCCGCCCGGTGTCCTGACCGACTACGGCACCTCCCTGCGCAAGCCGGTCGGCGGCATCCACTGGGCGGGCACGGAGACCTCCACCTACTGGAACGGCTACATGGACGGAGCCGTGCGGTCGGGCGAGCGGGTGGCCAAGGAGGTGCTGGCCGAGCTCTGAGCCGGTTGATCGGTTGCGGGTTCACCAACTTTGGGTGCACGCCCATTCCTGACACTGCGTCAGTTCAGTAATCTGACAGAGCGTCAGTTATTTGGCTGTCTCAGAGGAGCGGGCGGACCGATGCTTGGATCAACCCACGGCACCCTCACCACCGACTCCCGCCGGGCCCGGGTCATCGCCTGCGGCGAGCAACCCGGGCCCGCCGTCCACGGCAGGCCCGCCGAGGTCGACGATCTGGACGTCGGCGGGCGACCGCTGTACGCCGACGTCCCCGACCTGGACCGGTTCTTCCGCCCCGAGTCCGTCGCCGTCATCGGCGCCTCGGACACCGAGGGGCGGCCCAACACCGGCATCACCCGGCAGCTGGTGGCCTGGGCCGAGCGGGTCGGCGCCCGGCTGCACCCCGTTCACCCGCACCGCGCGTCCGTCTTCGGCATACCCTGCTCCCCGTCCGTCGCCGACCTGCCCGAACAGGTCGACCTGGCCGTGCTGCTGGTCGCCGACCCGCTTCCCGTGGTCGAGGAACTCGCCGAGGCCAAGGTGAGGTTCGCGGTGGTCTTCGCCTCCGGGTTCGCCGAGACGGGAGCGCAGGGCGCGGCCGCGCAGGAGCGGCTGGCGCTCGCCGTGCGGCGCTCGGGGATGCGGCTGCTCGGGCCCAACACCAACCTCAACGCCTTCGAGCGGTTCCGCGACGACCTCGACGGACCGGCGATCGCCCTGATCACCCAGTCGGGACACCAGGGCCGACCCGTCTTCTCCCTCCAGGAACTCGGCATCCGGCTCTCCCACTGGGCGCCCACCGGCAACGAGGCCGACCTGGAGACCGCCGACTTCCTCTCCTACTTCGCCGAGCGGCCCGAGGTCGGCGCCATCGCCTGCTACGTCGAGGGCCTCAAGGACGGCCGTTCCTTCCTGCTCGCCGCCGACCGCGCCGCCCGGCGCAAGGTACCGGTCGTCGCCGTGAAGGTGGGCCGCACCGAGACCGGCGCCCGCACGGCCGCCTCGCACACCGGCAAGCTGACCGGCGCGGACACGGTGGTGGACGCGGCGATGCGGCAGTTCGGCGTGATCCGGGTGGACGGCCTGGACGAACTCCAGGACACCGCCGCCCTGCTGGCCCGGGCGAAGCCGCCGCGGGCCGACGGGGTCGTCGTCTACTCCATCTCGGGCGGCACCGGCGCGCACTTCGCCGACCTGGCGACGGAGGCGGGGCTGTCGCTGCCGCAGCTGTCCGCAGCCAAACAGACCGAGCTGCACCAGTGGATACCCGAGTACCTCAGCGTGGCCAACCCCGTCGACAACGGCGGGCACCCGGTCGGCGACGAACGCGGCCGGAAGATCATCGACGCGATCCTCGACGACCCGGCGGTCGGCGTGCTGATCTGTCCGATCACGGGCCCCTTCCCGCCGCTCAGCGACAAGCTCGTCCAGGACCTGGTGGACGCGGCCGAGCGGACGGACAAGCTGGTCTGCGTGGTGTGGGGATCCCCGGTCGGCACCGAACCGGCGTACCGCGAGGTCCTGTTGGGCTCCTCCCGCGTCGCGACCTTCCGCACGGTCGCCAACTGCATCACCGCCGTCCGCGCCTACCTCGACCACCACCGCTTCGTCGCCCACTACCGCTCCCCCTTCGACGAGGCCCCGCGCACCACCTCGCCCTCCTTCCGCAAGGCGCAGGCGCTGATGCGCCCGGGGCAGCAGCTCAGCGAGCACGCGGCGAAGCAGCTGCTGCGGGCGTACGGCATCCGTGTGCCGCGCGAGCAACTGGTGACCAGCGCGGCGGCGGCCGTACGCGCGGCCGGGCTGGTGGGCTACCCCGTGGTGATGAAGGCGTCCGGCGCGCAGATCGCCCACAAGACCGAGCTGGGCCTGGTGAAGGTGGGCCTGACCTCCGCCAGCCAGGTCCGGGACGCCTACCGCGAGCTGACCGACATCGCCCGCTACGAGGGCGTCTCGCTGGACGGTGTCCTGGTCTGCCAGATGGTCGAGCGGGGCGTGGAGATGGTCGTCGGCGTCACCCACGACGAGCTCTTCGGACCGACGGTGACCGTCGGGCTCGGCGGGGTGCTGGTGGAGGTGCTGCACGACGTCGCCGTACGCGTGCCGCCCTTCGGCGAGGACCAGGCGCACGCCATGCTGGCCGACCTGCGCGGGCGGGCGCTGCTGGAGGGGGTGCGGGGGCGGCCGCCGGCGGACGTGGACGCGCTCGTGGAGGTCGTCCTGCGGGTGCAGCGCATGGCGATGGAACTCGGGGACGAGCTGGCGGAGCTCGACATCAACCCGCTGATGGTGCTGCCCCGGGGGCAGGGGGCGGTGGCGCTGGACGCGCTGGCGGTGTGCCGGTGACCGGGATCCTGCACACGACCGACGGCCACGTCACCCACCTCACCCTCAACCGGCCCGAGGCCCTCAACGCCCTCACCCCCGACCAACGGGACCTGCTCATCCAGCTGTTGGCGGACGCGTCGGCCGACCCGGAGGTCCGGGCGGTGGTGATCACCGGGACCGGGCGCGGCTTCTGCGCGGGCGCGGACCTGCGTGGTGGCGCGGCGGCCGGTGAGCGGGTGGCGGGGGATGTGGCCCGCGTCCTGCGTCTTGGCGCCCAGCGGCTGACCGCCGCCGTCCTGGACTGCGAGAAGCCGGTGATCGCGGCGGTGAACGGTACGGCGGCCGGCCTGGGCGCGCATCTCGCCCTCGCCTGCGACCTCGTACTGGCCGCGGAGTCGGCGAGGTTCATCGAGGTGTTCGTACGCCGGGGACTGGTCCCGGACGGCGGCGGGGCGTACCTCCTCCCCCGTCTGATCGGCCCGCAGCGCGCCAAGGAGCTGATGTTCTTCGGCGACGCGCTCTCCGCCACCGACGCCGAACGCCTGGGCCTGGTCAACCGGGTCGTCCCCGACGAGGAGCTGGAGAAGACGGCCCGCGCCTGGGCGGAACGCCTCGCCACCGGCCCCACCCGCGCCCTCGCCCTCACCAAACAGCTCGTCAACGCCTCCCTGGACACCGACCGCGCGACCGCCTTCGCCGCCGAGGCCGCCGCGCAGGAGATCAACATGACGACGCGGGACGCCCAGGAAGGGGTACGCGCCTTCGTGGAGCGCAGAAGCCCCGACTACCAGGGTCGTTGACCTTCCCATCTGACGAACCGTCAGCTTCAATGGAGGGGTGATGGGACACGCAGGAGCGGCCGCGGCCGCCGTCCGATACCTCAGGTCGACCGGGGCCACGGCCCCCGTGGAGCCGCTGCCGCGCCCTGAGCTGCGGTGCGTCGGCGAGGACGAGCGCGCCCCCGTCGACCAGACCGAGTTCCGCCGCGTTCTGGGCACCTTCGCGACCGGCGTCACCATCGTGACGGCGCCCCCCGAGGCCGGCTTCGCCTGCCAGTCCTTCTCCTCGCTCTCCCTCGACCCGCCCCTGGTCGCCTTCATGGTCGGCCGTACCTCGACGACCTGGCCCCGCATCGCCCGCGCCGGCGTCTTCTGCGTCAACATCCTCGCCGCCGACCAGGGCGACCTGTGCCGCGCTTTCGCGGTGAGGGGCGCCGACAAGTTCGCGGGCGTGCCCCACGACCCGGCCCCGGCCACCGGCTCACCCCGCCTGACCGGCGCGGTCGCCTGGATCGACTGCACGATCCACGCGGTCCACACCGGGGGCGACCACCTGATCGTGGTGGGCCGGGTGGAGGCCCTGGGCACCTCCGACACCGAGCCCACCCCCCTGCTCTTCCACCGGGGCCACTTCGGCCGCCTGCAGGACTAAGGGGTCCTTAAGCAGCGACCGACGCGAGCTGCGGCACTTTCGCCGTCGGCCTCCGCCTGATCACCAACGCCATCAGGGCCGCCGCCGCGCACAGGGCTCCTGAGGCGTACCAGACCATGTCGTAGGAGCCGAAGACGTCCCGGGCCACGCCGCCCAGGAAGGCCACGAGGGCGGCGCCGACCTGGTGGGAGGCGAGGACCCAGCCGAAGACGATGGCGCTGTCGTCGCCGTAGTGCTCGCGGCACAGGGCGACGGTGGGCGGGACGGTGGCGACCCAGTCGAGGCCGTAGAAGACGATGAAGAACAGCATCGGGGGGTGGACCGAGGGCGCCAGGAGCATCGGCAGGAACAGGAGGCTGATGCCGCGCAGGGCGTAGTACACCGCGAGCAGGCGACGCGGCTCGAAGCGGTCGGTGAACCAGCCGGAGGCGACCGTGCCGACGACGTCGAACACCCCGATCACCGCGAGCAGCGAGGCCGCCGCCGTCACCGGCATGCCGTGGTCGTGCGCGGCGGGCACGAAGTGGGTCTGGATCAGACCGTTGGTGGAGGCGCCGCAGATCGCGAAGGTGCCGGCCAGCAGCCAGAAGGGGCCGGTGCGGACGGCCGAGGCCAGCACCCGCACGGTGCGGCGGGCGGCGCCCTGCGCGGGCGGCGGCTTCGCCACGAACTCCTTCGCGCCGTACGGCTTCACCCCCACGTCCGCCGGATGGTCCCGCAGCAGCAGCCAGACGAAGGGCACGACGGCCAGGGCCGCGAGGGCGACCGTGACCGCCGCCGGACGCCAGCTGTGGTGCTCGACGATCCACGACAGCACCGGCAGGAAGATCAGCTGGCCGGAGGCGGACGCGGCGGTCAGGATGCCCGTCACCAGGCCCCGCCGCTCGGTGAACCAGCGGTTGGTGACCGTGGCCGCGAAGGCCAGCGCCATCGAGCCCGAGCCCAGGCCGACCAGCAGGCCCCAGCACAGCAGCAGCTGCCAGGCCGAGTCCATCCACACCGTCAGACCGGAACCGAGGGCGATGACCGTCAGGGCCACCGCGACGACCTTGCGGATGCCGAAGCGGTCCATCAGCGCCGCCGCGAAGGGCGCGGTCAGGCCGTACAGCGCGAGGTTGATCGAGACGGCCGCGCCGATCGTGCCGCGCGACCAGCCGAACTCCTGGTGCAGCGGGTCGATCAGCAGCCCGGGCAGGGAGCGGAAGGCGGCCGCACCGATGATCGTCACGAAGGTGACGGCGGCGACGAACCAGGCGCGGTGGATGCGGTGGGTCTTTCCGGTGGACGGGGTTTCCTCTGCGGCGGCTGCCGCCTCGGTTGTCTGGGTCACGACATAGAGCATCCTGGCCGGAACCGGTCGTCACCACTGGCCCGAAGGACAGCATTCGTTAGAATCGGGCCATGAGTCCCGACAGGGGTACGGCCATGGAATCCATGGAGTTCCGCCCGCACCGTGTCGTCGTCCTCGCCATGGACGGCCTGCTCCCCTTCGAGCTGGGCATCCCGCACCGCATCTTCGGCCGTCCCAAGGACACCCTGGGCCGCCACCTCTACGAGGTTCTCACCTGCTCGGTCCGGCCACCCGGCCCGGTGCGCACGGACGCCGACTTCTCGATCCAGGTCGAGAACGGCCCGGAGCTGCTGGCCACCGCCGACACGGTGATCGTCCCGGCGTCGTACGAACTCGGCCCGGTCTTCGAGGAGGGCGTCCTCACCGACGAGCTGGCCGCCGCCCTCGCCCACATCCGCCTCGGCACCCGGCTCGCCTCGATCTGCACGGGCGTCTTCGTACTGGCCGCCGCCGGCTACCTCGACGGCCGCCCCGCGACCACGCACTGGGCGGAGACCGACCAGCTCCAGCGCCTCTTCCCGAAGGTAGACGTCGACCCGAACGTGCTGTTCATCGATGACGGCGACGTCCTGACCTCGGCCGGGGTGGCGGCCGGCATCGACCTGTGCCTGCACATGGTCCGCCGCGACCACGGCACGGCGGTCGCCAACGAGGTGGCCCGCCGCACGGTCGTACCGCCGCACCGCGACGGCGGACAGGCGCAGTACATCCACCGCCCGGTCCCCGAGCCCCAGGTGGCGACCACGACCGGCGCCCGCGCCTGGGCGCTGGGCAGGCTGCACGAGCCGATCCAGCTGCGCGACATGGCCGCCCAGGAAGCGATGTCGGTACGGACCTTCACGCGCCGCTTCCGCGAGGAGGTCGGCGTCAGTCCCGGCCAGTGGCTCACCCAGCAGCGCGTGGAGCGGGCCCGGCAACTGCTGGAGTCGAGCGATCTGTCGGTGGACCAGGTGGCGCAGGAGGCCGGCTTCGGCACCGCCCAGTCGATGCGCCAGCATCTGCAGGCGGCCCTGGGGGTGACCCCGACCGCGTACCGCCGGACCTTCCGCACCGGCGTCAGGGCCTGAGCACCCCGCGCGGTCAGAACGTGAGCACCCCGCGCGCCACCCGCCCCGCCTCCGCGTCGGCCTTCGCCTTCTCGAAGTCCTCGACGGGGTAGGTCTCGGTCACCAGCTCGTCCAGCAGCAGCCGTCCCGCCCGGTACAGCTCGGCGTAGAGGGCGATGTCGCGCTGCGGACGCGAGGAGCCGTAGCGGCAGCCCAGGATGGACTTGTCGAGGTACATGGCGGAGACGAGGAAGGACGCCTCCGCGGTGGCTGCCGGCACCCCCAGCAGCACCGCCTGCCCGTGCCGGTCGAGCAGGTCGATCGCCTGCCGGATCAGCTCGATGCGCCCGACGCACTCGAAGGCGTGGTCGGCCCCGTCCGGCAGGATCTCCTTCACCCCGTCGGTGGAGGTCAGGAAGTCCGTGGCCCCGAACCGCCGGGCCACCTCCTCCTTCGCCGGATTGGCGTCGACGGCGACGATCCTGAGCGCCCCCGCGATCCGCGCCCCCTGGATGACGTTCAGCCCGATCCCGCCGGTCCCGATGACGAGCACCGAGTCCCCCCGGTCCACCCGCGCCCGGTTGAGCACGGCCCCGACCCCGGTCAGCACCCCGCACCCGATGAGCGCGGCGGACGGCAGCGGAATGTCCTTCGGGATCCGCACCGCCTGCACGGCCTTCACCACGGTCCGCTCCGCGAAGGCCGAGTTGGAGGCGAACTGGTACACCTCCCGCCCGCCCTGCGTGAAGGGCCGCCCCGGCCGCCCGATCGCCTTGCGGCACATGGTGGGCCGCCCCCGGTCGCACTCGGCGCAGGCGCCGCAGTTGGCGAGCGTGGACAGCGACACATGGTCCCCCGGCGCCACGTGCGTGACCCCGGCCCCCACGGCCTCCACGACCCCCGCCCCCTCATGCCCCAGCACCACGGGCACGGGGAAGGGGATGGTCCCGTCGACCACGGACAGATCGCTGTGACACAGCCCGGCGGCCGAGATCGCGACCAGCACCTCCCCGGGCCCCGGGTCCCGCACCTCCAGGTCGTCGACGACCTCGACCCGCTTACCGTCGAACACCACACCGCGCATCAGACGACCCCCTTGGGCTCCCTCGGCAGGCCGAGCACCCGCTCGGCGATGATGTTGCGCTGCACCTGGTCCGAGCCGCCGTAGATGGTGTCGGCCCGCGAGAACAGGAACAGGTGCTGATCCGGGTCGAGCTCGTACGACGCCGAAGCCGACCAGTGCGAACCACTCACGGCCGCCCCGGCCCCCCGCACCAGCACCGCCAACTCCCCCAGCCGCTGATGCCAGTTCGCCCACAGCAGCTTCGCCACACTCGGCGCGCCCGCGTCACCGGAACCCCCCAGCGTGCGCAGGGCGTTCCACCGCATGACCCGCAACTCGGCCCACAGCCGCACGATCCGCTCCCGCACCACCGGATCCCCCGCCGCACCACTGCGCAGGGCGCCCCGCACAACCTCCGTCAACTCCTGTGCGAACCCGATCTGTTGGGCCAGGGTCGACACCCCGCGCTCGAACCCCAGCAGGCTCATCGCCACCTGCCAGCCCCGCCCCTCCCCCCCGACCAGATGCTCCACCCGCGCGCGTGCCCCGTCGAAGAAGACCTCGTTGAAGTCACTGGTCCCGGTCATCTGCCGGATCGGCCGCACCTCGATCCGCCCCGGCTGATCCATGGGCACGAGCAGAAAACTCAGCCCGTGATGCCGACGTGACCCGACTTCCGTCCGGGCGAGCACGAAACACCAGTCCGCCTCATGGGCGAGCGAGGTCCAGATCTTCTGCCCACTGATCCGGAACTCCGCCCCTTCCCGCACGGCGGAGGTCCGCACCCCGGCCAGATCGGACCCGGCCCCGGGTTCGCTGTACCCCTGACACCACAGCTCCTCCCCTGCGGCGACCGGGGGGAGGAAGCGGCTCTTCTGCTCGTCACTGCCGTGCGCGATGAGGGTGGGCGCGAGCAACTTCTCCCCGATGTGCCCGGACCGCACAGGCGCCCCGGACCGCGCATACTCCTCGGCCCAGACGACCTGTTGGGTGAGGGTGGCAGTCCGGTTCCCATAGCCCCCTTCGGACCACCCCAGCCCGATCCATCCGGCTTTGCCCAGGGCGCGTTCCCAAGAACGCCGGTCATCCGAGTCCGAGGTGTGTGTGGCGAGCCAGGCACGGGCCTCGTCGCGGAACACGTCATCCTCAGCAGAGAATCCAAATTCCACTGACGTCCCCTCTCAACACCGGTCGACTTCGCCCACCCAGGGGCGCGGGGAACTGCGCGACAAGCCACGAACAACCCGCACCCGCCAGCCCAGAACACCCCCCGAGGTCTCAGGCGTTCGGCCGAGCCCCATCCCGAGCAGCCCTCTCCATCTCCCGCAACCGCTCAAGCATCGGCATCGGATCCACCCCCACCGACCCCGGCAGGAACTCCGCAATCCGTTCCGGCGTCCAACCGCCGGAGGCATACGCGGCGCGCAACTCCCTCGGCTGCGCCCACACCGCGATCTTCGGCCCGGCCACCGTGTACACCTGCCCCGTCACCCCGGCCTCCCGAGCCCGCTCGGACAGCAGATACACGACCAGCGCGGCCACATCCTCCGGCTCCCCGATTTCAGAGAGCTCCATCGGCACATTGGCCGACATCCGCGTACGAGCGACAGGAGCCACCGCGTTCGCGGTCACCCCGTACTTGTTCAGGCCCAGCGCGGCGCTCCGCACCAGCGAGATGATCCCGCCCTTCGCCGCGCTGTAGTTCGCCTGCGAGACGGACCCCTGATGATTGCCGCTGGTGAACCCGATCATCGTCCCGGCCCGCTGCTTCCGCATGACGGCGGACGCGGCGCGAAAAACAGTGAACGTGCCCTTGAGATGCGTGGCGACCACCGGATCCCACTCCGCCTCGGACATGTTGAACAGCATCCGCTCCCGCAGGATCCCGGCGACGCAGACCACCCCGTCCAGCCGTCCGTACGACGACAGCGCCACCTCCACGACCCGCACGCCGCCGGCCATCGTGGACACGTCGTCGGCGACCGCGACCGCCTCCCCGCCGGCCGCCTCGATCTCTTTGACGACCGCTTCGGCGACCTCGCTCGTCGGTGACGCGCCGTCCACCGAAACGCCGTAGTCGTTGACCACGACCCGCGCTCCCTCGGCCGCCGCGGCCAGCGCCACCGCCCGGCCGATGCCCCGCCCGGCACCGGTCACGGCGACCACCTTGCCTGCCAAGAAGTTCCCCACGCCCGGCCCCTTCCCGCGATTTCTGACGGACCGTTAGATTTTATGGCGCGTCAGATACCTGGAGACAAGCCCCGGGGAGGGCCGATGTCGTTGCCCGCCGAGTTCCATGAGATCGCCAAGCGCGTGAACAACTGGGGGCGTTGGGGAGCCGACGACGAGATCGGCACCCTCAACCTGATCACCGACGAGGTCGTCCGCGAGGCCGCCGCGACCGTCCGCACCGGCCGCCGCGTCCCGCTCGCCCTGCCCCTGAAGCAGGACGGGGTGCAGTCGGGGATGATCCCGGGCCGGGTCAATCCGCTGCACGCGATGGTGCAGATCAACCAGGAGTTGTTCGGCCCGGGCACGGTGGCGTGCAGCGACGACGCCGTGACGATGGGCCTGCAGGCGGGCACCCACTGGGACGCGCTGACCCATGCCTCGCACTCGGGGAAGCTCTACAACGGCCGCCCCGCCGACACCGTGACCGCCCACGGCGGCGCCGAGTTCGCCGGCATCGACAAAGCGCGGCACGTCGTGTCGCGCGGGGTGCTGCTGGACGTGGCCCGCGCGCGGGGCGTGGACCGGCTGGAGGGCGGGCACGCCGTCACGCCGGAGGACCTGGAGGCGGCCGAGGACCTCGCCGGTACGCGCGTGCGCGCCGGGGACGTCGTGCTCGTACGGACCGGGCAGATCCAGGTGTATCTCGCCGGGGACCGGGACGGGTACGGCTACCCGTCGCCGGGGCTGTCGGTGCGTACACCGGAGTGGTTCCACGCGCGCGATGTGGCCGCGGTCGCCAACGACACCCTCACGTTCGAGATCTTCCCGCCCGAGATCGAGGACCTCTGGCTGCCCGTACACGCGCTCGACCTGGTGGAGATGGGGATGCTGCAGGGCCAGAACTGGAATCTCGAGGAGTTGTCCACAGCCTGTGGAGAAACCGGCCGGTACGCGTTCCTGCTGTCCGCGATGCCCGAACCCTTCGTCGGCGCGACCGGAACCCCGGTGGCCCCCGTCGCCGTTCTCTAGCGCCGACACCCGCACCCGCACCGGACGGCGGCGCGCGCTGCCCGCCCCGAGCACCGCACCGCGCACCGCCGACGCCGATCCACGACCCGCACTCGCCGAGGGCACCCGTCACCGGGGACCTCGCCGTCCCCTCGCGGCGAATCGATGCCCTCAAGCGTGATCAGACGGCCACAGGGCGTCAACACCCGTTCGGAGATTTGCCACTTATGTCCCGTTTTGCGGGCGCCGCGCACGGAGGCACACCCCGGCGCACGGTCGTCGCGGTACGGGGTACGGCGGCGTTCGCCGCACCCGCGCACCGACACCCGTGCACCGGCACCCACGCACCGGAGGTACCGGACGTACCGGTCCGGTCACACCGCCTCGAACGCCAGCCCCTCATAGGCCGACGCGCTCCCGGGGTACGCCACGGCGGCTCGCGCGGCCCCGTCGCACCGGTCCAGCTCGCACCAGATGCGCTTGCCCGCGCCGTCGGGGCTCCAGCCCCAGCGGTCCGCGAGCCCGTCGACGAGGGCGAGCCCCCGGCCGCCGGTCGCGTCGCCGTCCACACAGCGGGGCACCGGCGCCCGGGAACTGGCGTCGGCCACCTCGAGGCGGACGGTGGCCGAACCGGCCCCGCTGCCGGGCAGGGACAGCCGCAGCACGGCGGGCCGGCCGGTGTGCACGACGGCGTTGGTGACGAGTTCGGAGACGAGCAGGATCAGCGTCTCGGCAAGGGAGTCGTCGACCCCGACACCGGGCCCGGCGAGACGCGAACGCGCCCATTTCCGGGCTCGCCCCACCTCTGCGGGGTCGGGCCTCACTTCCAACTGCACCTGAAGCACCTGCACCGCTCACACCATCCGAACCGGCGGACACATGACCTCACGCCACGCACGCACCGCGACGAGGGCCACGATCGTAGCCATTTTCTGCATGGCCAGAACAACAGCCAGAACAGAGCCCAAGGCAGGGGTCACGGAACGTGAATCCCTTGCACGACAGCATGGTTGACGTACAGTCACCCCAACAAGCGCTTCGGGCATATTCCAGCGGGAAGGAGTACCCGTACGGCATACTGTGCGACGCTCACCACAAGCAGTCGAACAGGCCTGGTCCGGCCTCGCCCCAGGGGCAACACCGGCGTGGCGCGTGCTCGGAACCACTCGCATCCCACAGAAGGTACCGGAGCGCGCAGCCGACTCCGGGCCGTGACGGGTCACGCATAGGACACAACCCGATATCAACGCTCCGTGATTCCGGTATGCCACGATCCGCGACACACACGCGCGCGTGTCGGCGACGATCCCCAGCCCAGCCGCCTTTCACACCGTCAGCTCGTCAGCTGCGCCGCGAGCAATTCCTCACTCTCCGTACCGCCACCCGCACGCTGCGCCCGCACCCAGGCCCGCTTCAGATGCAGATGAACCTCGCTCTCCCAGGTGAAGCCCATACCGCCGTGCACCTGGAGACAGTCCCGGGCGCCGTGCACGGCCGCCTCGTCGGCCAGCAGCCGCGCGGCGGCGATGTCGGCCGCGTCGGCCGTGACGGCGGCCGCGTAGACGGCGGCGCGGGCGATCTCGGCGCGCACCAGGATCTGCGCGCACAGATGCTTCACCGCCTGGAAGGCCCCGATCGGCTGCCCGAACTGCTCGCGCGTCCGGGCGTGTTGCACGGCCAGCTCACACACGCGCGTGGCGGTACCCAACTGCTCGGCGGCCGTGAGCAGAACGGCGACAGGATCGATACGCCCGGGCGCGGGCACCCGGTGCAAGGGCGTCAACGGATCCACGGACCGCACAGGCACGGCCCCCTCGGCCCCCGCCCGCACGACGTCAGCCTCCTCCATCCACTCCACCAGCCGCCCGTCGACAGCCGCGACAACGGTCTCCCCGGTAGCCGCACCGGGCACGACCCCGGCGGCAAGGTGCGTGGCGACCAACGGCCCGGGCACGAGCCCCCGCCCAGCCTCCTCGAACGCCAACACGGCTTCGGGCAGCCCGAGTCCGGCACCCCCCTCGGCTTCGGACAGCCGCAACGAAAAGAACCCGAGGTCTCCGAGGTCCCGCCACAACTCCCGATCAAGACGGCGCCGTGAAACGTCGGGCTCAGGAGCGCTTCCAAGGGGCGCGGGGCTGTGTCGATTTGCGGCTCCGCCGCGGGGCGCGACCAGCCCCCACGAACCGTTCGCCGCCCGACGACCGATCACACCTCGCACGGCACCGCGCAAATCCATTTGCTCCGCGCTCAATTGAAACCGCACCGCTCACCTCACCTCCCCTTCGGCAGCCCCAATATCCGCTCGGCCACGATGTTCCGCTGAATCTGCGACGTACCGGCCGCGATCGTGTACGACAACGACGACAACCGATCCAGCACCCAGGGCCGATCGAGATCCAGCGCCCCCTCCCCCAGCACCTCCGCCGCCGCGTCGTACAGCTCCTGCCGCGCGTGCGAGTACCGCAGCTTGAACACCGAACCCCCCACCCCCGGCACCCCGCCGGAGGCCTCCGCCTCGCTGACGTTCCACTGCGTGAGCCGCCACAGCGCCCGGAACTCCGCGTTCAGCCTCCCCAGCCGCCGCCGCACCACCTGGTCGTCCCAACGCCCGTTGCGCCGGGCCTCGTCGGCGAGTTCACCCAGCACCCGACGGCAGGCGACGACCTCGCCCACGAACGCCGTGCCGCGCTCGAAGGACAGCGTGACCATCGTGACCCGCCACCCGTCGTTCTCGTCCCCCACCCGGTTCGCCACAGGCAACCGCACGTCGTCGAGGAACACCTCGGCGAACTCCGCGGACCCGGCGAGGGTCCGCAGCGGCCGCACGGTGACCCCCGGCGCGTCCATCGGCATGGCCAGCCAGCTGATGCCCCGGTGTTTCGGCGCCTCCGCGTCCGTGCGCACCAACAGCTCGCACCAGTCGGCGACTTCGGCGTGGGACGTCCAGATCTTGGAGCCGTTCACCACGTAGTCGTCGCCGTCTCTGCGCGCACGCGTCCGCAGGGACGCGAGGTCGGAGCCGGCGTCCGGTTCGCTGAAGCCCTGGCACCAGACCTCCTCCCCGCGCAGGATCGGCGGCAGCCACCGCGCCCGCTGCTCGTCCGTACCCTCGGCGGCGATGGTGGGCCCGGCGTGCAGCAGGCCCACGAAGTTCGCGCCGACGTAGGGAGCGCCGGCCCTCTCGGTCTCCTCCAGGAAGATGAGCCGGACCGTCGGCGAGGCGTCCCAGTGGACGTCGGCGTACCCGGCGTCGTACAGCATCCGTTGCCAGCCGAGGTCGTACGCCCGGCGTGCGGGCCAGTCGTCCGGGGACGGCTTCGCGGGCAGCGTGGGCAGCACCTTCGTGAGCCATTCGCGCAGCCGCGCCCGGAACTCCTCCTCCTCGGGCGTGTACGACAGGTCCATCAGCGGTCGAGGTCCAGGCCCAGCATGCGGATCGCGTTGCCCCGCATCAGCTTGTGGATCGTCTCGTCGTCGAGACCCTTGACATGGTCGAGGGCGACCTCCTTGGTGTGCGGGAAGGTCGAGTCGACGTGCGGGTAGTCGGTCTCGAAGGTGGCGTTGTCGCGGCCCACCGCGTCCAGTGAGGCGACCCCGTGCTTGTCGCGGAAGAAGCAGCAGAAGATCTGCCGGTAGTAGTACGTCGACGGCGGCTCGGGGATCGTGTCGCGCACCCCGCCCCACGCGCGGTGTTCCTCCCACACGTCGTCGGCGCGTTCCAGGGCGTACGGGATCCAGCCCATCTGCCCTTCTGAGTAGGCGAGTTTGAGCGTCGGGAACTTCACCAGGACCCCGCTGAAGAGGTAGTCCATCATCGAGGCCATCGCGTTGTTGAAGCTCAGCGCGGCCTGCACCGCGGGCGGGGCGTCGGGGGAGGCGGCCGGCATCTGCGAGGACGAGCCGATGTGCATGTTGACGACCGTCCCCGTCTCCTGGCAGATCGCGAAGAACGGGTCCCAGTAGCCGGAGTGGATGGACGGCAGCCCAAGGTAGGTGGGGATCTCGGAGAAGGTCACCGCGCGCACCCCGCGCGCGGCGTTGCGCCGGATCTCCGCGACCGCCAGGTCGACGTCCCACAGGGGGATCAGGCACAGCGGGATGAGCCGGCCGCCGCTGTCGCCGCACCACTCCTCGACCATCCAGTCGTTGTAGGCGCGTACACAGGCCAGCGCGACCTCCTTGTCGTGCGCCTCGGCGAAGGTCTGCCCGCAGAAGCGCGGGAAGGACGGGAAGCAGAGGCTGGCCTCGACGTGGTTGAGGTCCATGTCCGCGAGGCGCGCCTTCGGGTCCCAGCAGCCCCGCCGCATCTGCTCCCGGGTGATGCCCTCCAGGGTCATCTCGTCGCGGTCGAAGCCGACGGCGGCGATGTTGCGCTTGTACGGGAACTTCAGGTCCTCGTAGATCCACCAGTCCGTCGGTGGGCCCTCGGGGTCCATCGTGATCTGGTACTTGCCGCCCACGTAGGCGAGTTCACCGATCCCCGCGGTCAGCGGCTGCGGCCCCCGGTCCCGGTACTTGGCCGGCAGCCACGTGTCGAAGAGGTGCGCGGGCTCGATCACATGGTCGTCGACGCTGATGATGCGGGGCAGTTCGGTCATGGTTCCCCTCCGCCGGACGGTACGTATCTGATGACCCGTCAGATAGCATGTCACCTGACGAGTCGTCAGCCAAGCCAGGGGGCAGACATGACGGAGACCCCGCACACCCTGAGTTCCTCCCGGACGTTGTGGGAGCTGGTGGAGCGCCGCGCCCGGCTGACCCCCGAGCGTCCCGTGCTCCTCCAGGACGACCGCACGCTGACCTTCGGCGATCTGCGCACCCGGGCCGAGCGCGTGGCGGCCGGTCTGTACGACATGGGTGTGCGCCCCGGCACGGTGGTCGCCTGGCAGCTGCCCACCCGGATCGAGACGGCCCTGCTCTCCTTCGCGCTGGCCCGCCTGGGAGCCGTGCAGACGCCGGTCATCCCCTTCTACCGGGACCGCGAAGTCGGCTTCGCGCTACGGGAGTCGAAGGCGGAGTTCTTCGCGGTGCCGGGCACCTGGCGCGGCTTCGACCACACGGAGATGGCCCGACGGCTCGGCGCCAAGGGCGTCTTCGAGGCGTACGACGACCTGCCGGACGGCGACCCGGACCTCCTGCCTCCGCCGCCCGCCGAGGGCACCTCCGTACGCTGGATCTACTGGACCTCCGGCACGACCTCCGACCCCAAGGGCGTGCTGCACACGGACCGTTCACTGATCGCGGGCGGCTCGTGCCTGGCCCACGCCCTGCGCCTGTCGGCCGACGACGTGGGCTCGATGGCCTTCCCGTACGCGCACATCGCCGGGCCCGACTACACGGTGATGCTGCTGCTGTACGGCTTCCCGGCGGTGATGTTCGAGCAGTTCACGCTGCCGGACGCGCTGCAGGGCTATCGGCGGCACGGGGTGACGGTGGCGGGCGGATCCACGGCGTTCTACTCGATGTTCCTCGCCGAGCAGCGCAAACAGCCCGGGCGCAAGGTGATACCCACGCTGCGGCTGCTCGCGGGCGGCGGGGCGCCCAAGCCGCCGGAGGTGTACCACGCCGTCGTACGGGAGATGGGCGTGCAGCTCACCCACGGGTACGGGATGACCGAGGTGCCGATGATCACCATGGGGGCGCCGGACGACACCGTGGAGAACCTCGCGACGACCGAGGGGCGGCCGCCGGAGGGGATGGAGATACGGGTCGTCGACGGGGAGGTGCGGCTGCGCGGGGAGGCGGTATGCCAGGGCTATCTGGACCCCGCGCAGACGGCGGAGGCCTTCGACGAAGAGGGGTTCCTGCGCACCGGGGACCTGGGGTTCGTGAAGGACAGCGGGCATCTGGTGCTCACCGGGCGGCTGAAGGACGTGATCATCCGCAAGGGCGAGAACATCTCCGTGAAGGAGATCGAGGATCTGCTGGCCGCGCATCCGGCGGTCGGGGACGTCGCCGTGATCGGGCTGCCGGACGCCGAGCGCGGCGAGCGGGTCTGCGCGGTCGTGGAACAGGCGCCCGGGGCCGAGGAGTTGACCCTGGCCGCCATGACGTCGTACCTGCGCGCGGAAGGGCTGTCCGTGCACAAGCTGCCGGAGCAGCTCGAGGTGGTGGACGCCCTCCCACGCAACGAGACGCTGCGGAAGGTGCTCAAGTACAAGCTGCGCGAGCGCTACTCGGGGACCGCGGCGGCCGGGAGCGCTACTCGGGCACCGTGAAGTAGCGGGCGAACGCCGGGACGATCTCGGCCTCTCCCACCCTGCCGTCGCTGTCGCCGTCGAGGCCCGCGGCGGCCGCCTCGGCGACGGCCTGGTCGACCCCGAGCACCCGCAGCACCCGCGCGGTGTCGGCGACCGTGGCCGCTCCGTCGCCGTCCGTGTCGGCCACGGCGATCGCCGCGTGCAGGAAGGGGCGGGCGATCTCGGCGAACCGCTCGGGGTTGTCCCGCAGCCGCTTGACCGCGCCGGTGACGAACTCCTCGCGCGTGATGCGCTGGTCGCCGTCCCGGTCCGCTATCCCGGCCATGCCCTGCCACAACGCCTCCGCACCGGCGTACAGCGCCTGCCCCTTGTCGGAGCGGGCCGCGACGGCGAACTCGGCGAGCAGCGCCTTGGCCGCCGTGCCGAAGTCCTCGCGGTCGATGTAGCCGTTGCCGTCCTGGTCGAAGGTGGCGAACCGGGCGGCGATCCTGCGCTCGTACTCGCTGCTGACCATGTCTTCTCAGGCCGCCTTACTCGCGTCGGGTGCATATATCTGGACGGAGCGTACGACGAGCGGGCCTGCCGGGGCGCGGTGGAGCGGCACTTGTGCCAGGACCGGGTGAATTCCGGGACAACCGTGTGGCAATGACCTGGTGACATCCCTTGACATACCGCGGCATACCGTGAAATCCGGTGGCGCCTACGCCGAGAGCGGGCCGGCCTCTTCGGTGACGGCCTCGTCCAGACCGGCGTACACGTCGAACAGACGGCGCACCCCGAGGGCGCCCAGGACCCGGTTGACGTGGGAGCCGTCGACCGCGCCCTGCGCCGGGAGGATGAGGCGCAGGTTGCCGTGGCAGGAGCGGAAGAGCCGGCGGGCGGCGATCAGTACGCCGACGCCGCTGGAGTCGCAGAAGAACACCTCGGAGAGGTCCAGGACGAGACTGTGGCGGCCCTCGGCCACCGCGTCGTGCACCCGCTGCCGCAGCACCGGGGACGACACCAGGTCCAGCTCGCCCGACACACGCAGCACGGCCCAGTCGCCCTGCTCGTCGCCGGTCACATGAAAAGTCACCACCATGCCCTTCGCTCGCCGGCCCCCCGCAAACGGAAGCCGTTCCTACGCTTCCTTGCAGCGCGGCTGCCCAGCGGCCTTGCCCGCAAACTCCGCGACGGAAACGGAAAGCGATCGAAAGAGGCTTGTTTTAGTCGCCTTCGATCCTGTTCGATCAGTTCTGCACCGGGTAGGCGAACGCCCACTATCACCTGCGGCTCTCTCGGGGGCGCGCATTGCGACAAAGGGGCGTGCGCCGACATGGGTGCCGACTACATTCGAGAAGACGGTGAGCGCACGCTGAGCACAGGCGAGAACACGGGTGAGGGGGGCCGCATGGCGAAGAAGGACGCACCGCCCCGCTGGGACCGCAAGATGCAGCAGCGACTGGCACGCGGTGAGGCGGCCGCGCTCGGCGAGCTCTACGACCGGTTCGCCTCGCTCGTGCACGGCCTCGCCCATCGCGTCCTCGGTGACGAGAGCGCCGCCGACGGCATCACGCGTGACGTCTTCGTCCATGTCTGGGAGCACCCCGAGCGCTACGACCCCAAGGAGGGGCCGCTGCGCACCTGGGTCGCCACGCTGACCCACAGCCTCGCCGTGCAACGGCTGCGCGCCACGGAGACCGCCGCGCTGGCCCAGGGCACCGGCGGCTCGCCCGAGGAACTGGAACGCAGGGTCCGGCGTGCCTCGGTCGCCGCCCGTGCCGACTACATCGTCACCTCCATGCCCGCTCCGCTGCGCGCCGCGCTGGACCTCGCCTACTTCCAGCGCCGCGACTACCGCCAGACCGCCGCCGACCTCGGCGTCACCGAGGACGAGGCCCGCCGCCGCCTCCGCCTGGGCCTCCAACTCCTGTCCACAGCCCACGACACCGGCACCCCGCCCGAACCCGGGGGTGCGGTGTGAGCGACTTCGAAACGTTCGACGAGAACGGCGACTTCGAGGGCGGGGAGGCCAAGGAGGAGGAGCGGCAGCAGCAGCCGGGCGACGGAGATTTCGGCGCCAAGAATCCGGGCGCCGCGAGCGGACCTGCCGCGACGGACCGACCGGGAACCGGAAAAGCCGGGGAGGGCGCCACCGGAGGCGGGCCTGGCGCCGGCGTGAAGGGCGGGCCGGGCGGCGGTGGAGCCGCGGAAGGCGCCGCCGCAGGCGGGACGGGTGGTGGTGCGTGGCGGTCGCCGCGGATACCCATGCCTCGTGCCTCCGTCGAGGACGGGGAGCTGCCGTTGCCCGCGTCCGTCGCGGTGCCGGTCGCGCTGGAGCATCAGGTGTTGAAGTCGCTGCTCGGCGCCTGGGCGCTGGCCGCGTGCTCGGCGGAGGAGACGGCGGCCGTCGAGGACCACCTGGGCGGCTGCGGCACCTGCGCGGACGAGGCGCGGCGGCTGCGTGAGGCCGTGGGCCTGCTGCACCCGCCGGAGAGCCTCGACCTGGACCCCGCGCTGCGCACCCGCGTCCTGGCGGGCTGCCTCGGCCGGCGCCCTCCGCGCATCCCGGTGCCCGAGTGGGCGGCGCCGTACGACGCGGAGACGGCCCGGCTCGACGCCCTGCTGCAGGACATAGGCGACGCCGAGTGGCACGCCCCCGTACGGCTGCGGTGGTTCGAGCGCGACGGGGCGGAGAGCCGCCGTACGACGGTCGCCGGGGTCATCGCCCACCTCCTCTCCGTCGACGGGCTCGTCGCGGTCGCGCTCGGCCTGGAGGACCCCCTCGGCGAGATCGTCGCCGAGGTCCCTACCCCGGCGGCGCGCACCGAGGCGTACTGGCGCACCTCGCACTTCCCGCCGACCCGGGGCATCAGGGCGCCGTGGCGCGAGCAGACCCACGACCTCGTCCGCACCGTCTCCTTCACCGGCGGCTCGGGCTCCGCCCGGCTGGCCGTCTCGTACGGCGACTTCGAACTGCCGCTGCACGACGCGATGCTGGACCGCGCGTTCGAGTGCTGGGTGCACGCGGAGGACATCGCCGAGGCGGTCGACTACCCGTACGAGCCGCCGTCCCCGCGTCATCTGCACCGCATGATCGACCTGGCGGCCCGCATGCTGCCCGCGGTGCTGGCGGAACGCCGGCGGTCGGGGCTGGCCGCGGCCGCGGAGGGCCGCCACCTCGGGGTCGCCGGGTCACCCGGCCGCAGCCTGCGTCTGGAGATCGAGGGTTCGGGCGGCGGCGAGTGGCTGATCCCCCTGGACTCCCCGGCGGCGGTGGGCTCGGAGGAGTTCGAGGTCGCGCATGTGGCCCTGGACGGGGTGGAGTTCTGCCGGTTGGCCGCGGGCCACGTGCCTCCGGCGGAGGCGGCGGCGGGTCAGGTCGGTGACCGTCAGGCCATCCGGGATGTTCTGTTCGCGGCGGCGGCGATGAGCCGGATGTAGGGACTGGTTGCGGGTTCGTCGGCGACTGCGGGTGAGTGGGGGCCGTTCGCGCCCACGCGGCGGAGCCGCGAATCGATACATCCCCGCGCCCCTGAAGGCACGTTCAGCTGAGCTTTTTCAGGGGCGCGGGGAACTGCGCGAACGGCCCCCGCTCACCCGCAGCCGCCGACGAACCCAGAACCCCCCGAGCCACTAGGCGAACACAACCGTCCGTCGTCCATTGAGCAGAATCCGCCGCTCCGCATGCCACTTCACGGCCCGCGCCAGCGCCTGGCACTCCACGTCCCGCCCGATCGCCACCAGCTGGTCCGGCGTGACGTCGTGACCCACCCGCTCGACCTCCTGCTCGATGATCGGCCCCTCATCCAGGTCGGCGGTCACATAGTGCGCCGTCGCCCCGATCAGCTTCACACCCCGCGCATGAGCCTGGTGGTACGGCTTCGCACCCTTGAAGCTCGGCAGGAAGGAGTGATGGATGTTGATGATCCGCCCGCTGAGCTGCTTGCACAGGTCGTCCGACAGCACCTGCATGTAGCGGGCCAGAACCACCAGCTCCACGTCGTTCTCGCGGACGAGCTCCAGCAGCCGCGCCTCCGCGTCGGCCTTCGTCTCCCTCGTCACCGGAATGTGGTGGAAGGGAATGTCGTACGACCCCACCAGCTCCGCGAAGTCCGTGTGGTTGGACACCACCGCCGCGATCTCCACCGGCAGCGCCCCGATCCGCGCCCGGAACAGCAGGTCGTTCAGGCAGTGCCCGAACTTGCTGACCAGGAGCACGATCCGCATCTTCTCGTCGGCCTCGTTGATCTGCCAGTCCATGTGGAAGGAGTCCCCGATCGCCGCGAAGCTCGCCCGCAGCTTGTCCACCGTGACCGGGGCGTCCGCCGAGAAGTGGACGCGCATGAAGAACAGACCCGTGTCGTGGTCGCCGAACTGCTGGCTGTCCTCGATGTTGCAGCCGGTCATGAAGAGATAGCTCGACACGGCGTGCACGATGCCCTTCTTGTCAGGGCAGAAGAGCGTGAGGACGTACTGATCGGCGGGGGGCGCCTCGGTTCGGGTGGACTGCTCGTTCATGCCCGCCATGGTCCCACGAGCAGGCCGCCGGGCGGACCCGCGTCCGTCACGCGGACCGCGTCATGATCCGCAGCAGCTCCAGGGTGCGCGGCGGCGCGTCCGGGTCCTCGCCGTCGGCCACCGCCAACCGCACGTGCGCGTCCCGCGCCGCCCGCACCGCGTCCGGCCACCCGGCGTTCTCCATGTACACGGAGACCGGGGCGTCCGGGCCGACCTGGTGCATGATCCGCAGCACCCGCAGCACCGCGGTGTCGACGAGGGCCGCCTCCTGCGAGTCGCGGAAGATCGTGCCGACGTACTTCTCGGCGGACCAGTTGTCCAGCCAGGTGTCCTCGACCAGGCGGTACACGGCGTCGGTGACGTCCCCGTACCCGTCGACCCCGGCCAGCCAGACGTTCTGCTGGAACACCGGGTCGGAGAGCATGTGCAGCGCGGAGCGCACATTGCTGCGCCAGCGCCACCACGGCATGTCGTTCAGTGGCATGCCGCCCATGGTGGATGAGCGACGCCCGCGTCGGGAAGGGTTCTCCGTACCTTGCACGGTCACTGATCGTACGTTCTTCCCATCGGGCCCCTCTCTGACCCCTGCAATTCACCTTGGTGTCACCGATCGATAACCGAGGGTCACCCCCGGGTTACGGATGTGGCGGAAGCGTGTGTGCCCATGACCGGCAGGCGACGCACCCGCAGCACCTTCCTCCCCACACTCAACCGGCCCGTCAGAGCAACCGTCCGCATGGCGGGGGCCCTGGCCGCGTGCGCGTCCCTCGCCGCAGGATGCGGTGTCATCCCCGGTGCCACGGGGGGCGGCGGGGACGACTCGATCACCGTCATGACCTGGGCCCCGCAGGACACCAGCGCCACCAACAAGCCCGGCATGCCCGCCTTCGCGCAGGCCTACGCCCGCTGGATCAACGCCAAGGGCGGTATCAACGGCCGCAAGCTGAAGGTCCTGACCTGCAACGACCACAACGACAGCGTGGCCGCCGCCAAGTGCGCACGCGACGCCGTGAAGGCCGGGGTCGTCGCCGTCGTCGGTTCCTACAGCCAGTTCGGCGACTCCTACCTGCCCGACCTGGAGGGCGCGGGCATCCCCTACATAGGCGGATACGGCGTCACCACCGCAGAGTTCACCAGTCCGCTGTCCTACCCGGTCAACGGCGGCCAGCCCACGCTGCTGGCCGGCCTCGGCAAGGAACTCGCCGCGAGCTGCGGCCCCGTGGCGCTGGTACGCGCCGACACCATCGCGGGCGACGAGCTGCCGCCCATGCTCGACGCGGGGCTCGGCGCGGGCGGGCACAAGCCGGCCATCGACCAGCGGGCGGCGGAGGACACCACCGAGTACACGCAGCCGGCGGCCGACGCGCTGGACGCCACGACCGGCGACCCCACGAAGAAGGGGTGCGTCATCCCCTCGCTCGGGGACGGCACCAGCACCTTCATGGACTCCTTCCAGCGCGCCCGCCAGGGCCGTCCCGCGGTGCGCACCGCGGCCACCCTGGACAGCGTCGACCAGACGGCCATCAACGAGTCCGGCGCGCAGCGGGGCCCGTACGAGGGGGCGTACATCACCGGCTGGTACCCGCCGGCCGGCGACCCGCGCTGGGACGGGATGAAGAAGGTGATCAGCACGCAGGCCTTCGGGGACAACCGGATCGACGCCGCGGACGCCGGGGTGCAGACGACGTGGATCGCCTACACCGTGCTCACCAAGGTCGTCCAGTCGCTCGGTGGCGGCGACGTGACCTCCGACGCGATCCGCCGGGCCCTGGACGACGGTCTGAAGGTCTCCACCGGCGGTCTCACGCCGACCCTGCGGTGGGGCACCCAGGGTCCCCTGGCGAGCATCGGTTTCTCCCGCGTCGTCAACGCCGACGTCACCCTTCAGGTGGTCAGGCAGGGTCAGCTCGTGGCGGCGCGCAAGGGCTTCGTGGACATGACGAGGGCGCTGCAGGACGCGCAGGTCGACTGACCCGCGCGCCGCTCACTCACAGCTGGGTCGGCCGGCGCTGGGTCAGGCCGTAGGTCTTCGCGATCGCGTTCCACAGGTCGGCCGCCTCAGCCTTCTGCTGGCTGGCGGTGCCGCTCGCGCGGTTGCCGGCCGCGGTCTGGCCCGTGGTGCGGGCCTGGCCCTTCTTGCAGCCCTTCTTGTTGCCGCCGACCTGGTCGGCCCAGGCCGCGTAGTGGTTGTCGGCCGCCGCGGAGGCCTGCCAGGCCCGGTTGAGGGCGGTGGTCAGGGCCGCGTGGTTCGGCAGCTTGTCCACGGACAGGCCGGAGAGGCTGGTGACCAGCTGGGTGCGCTGCTTGGCGGCGTCACGCAGGTCCGAGGCCGCTCCGTCCAGGTTCCGGCAGGCCTTCACGTTCGCCACAGCGGCGATCACCGAGGCCCGGCTGTTGCCGCTGTCGGACAGCAGCTTGTCCAGGGCGACGGCCTGCTGCTTCGCGGGGTCCGCGGCGGACGCCGAGGAGGATCCGCCGGACGCGGGCGCGGTGGCGGAGACGGTCTGGTTCTTGTCCTTGCCGCCGCCACCTCCGCCGAGCATCGCGCCGGCCCCGACCCCGATCACCACGATGCCGATGCCGACGGCCGCGATGAGCGGCACCTTCGACCGGCCACGGCCCCCGCGCGTCTCCTGCGGCGGCGGGTAGGAGGCGGGGGGCTGCTGGCCGTACGACGGCTGGGGCGCCTGCCGGCCGTACGAGGGCGCCGACTGCTGCCCGTAGGGCGGCTGGGCGGCGGGGGGCTGCTCGTAGCGGGGCAGCTGCTGCGTGGCCCCGGCGGGGCCGTCACCGCCCGGCCCGCTGCGGAACAGGTTGTCGAACTCGGCGGGCGGCTGCCGGTCCGCGCCGGGCTGGGCACCGTAGGGGGCCTGATCGGTCACGGGCGGCAGATACTGCGTGGGCTGCGCGTCCGGACCGGCGGCGGGCATCGGCCCGGCCCCCGCGGGCGGCAGATACTGCGTGGCCTGCGCGTCCGGGCCGCCGACCGGCACGGGCCCGGCACCCGCGTGCGGGTCGTGCGCCTGAGGGGTTCCCGGGAATCCGGTGGCGCCGGCCGCGCCTTGCGGGGCGTGCGTCTGCGGGGCGCGGCCCGCGAACCCCGCCGCGCCCGTCCCTGCCTGCGGGTCGTGCGCCTGCGTGCCGTGCCCCGCGAACCCGGCCGCTCCGGCTCCCGTCTGCTGGGCGTGCCCCGGGAACCCGGTCGTCCCGGCCCCCGTCGGCCCACTGACCTCGGGCGGCAGCGCGCCCGGGCCGACCGGCGGGATGTACTGGGTCGCGGCCTCGTCACCGTTCGCGGGGACGGGCGGCAGGAACTGGGTGGCGCCTTCGCTGCCGGGCACGGGCGCACCGGCGGGCATGCCGGAACCGGTGACCGGCGGTATGTACTGGGTCGCCCCTTCGTCGGCCGCGGGGGGCAGGGGGGCGCTGAAGCCGCCGGAGCCGGTGGGGGTGCCGTAGCCGTCGTTGGCAGGCGGCAGGGGCTGGGAGGCGGAGGTGGAGGCGGACGTGGAGGTGGTCCACTGGTCGGGGGCCGCCCAGGACTGGTCCGGCGGGCTCGGCCAGGACTGGGCCTGGGGCGGCGCCGGGCTCTGGTGCTGGTCGGGGCCCCAGGGCGTGCCCCAGGACTGGCCGCCGGGCGGGGCCGCGGCCGGGGTCTGCGGGCCGGCCTGCTGCTGGGCGGAGGAGCCGCCGTAGGAGGCGGTGTGACCGCCCGGTGCCGCGGGCTGGGCGTTCAGCATGCCCGGGAGCAAAGGTTCGCCGCCGTCGGAGGGCAGCACGATGCCTTCGCGCGCTTCGCGCGGCGAGGGCTTCTCGCCCTGTCCACTCTGCGTCACCGGGACTCCTACACATGGGGGACCTTGTGAATCGTCGGCTCACGCTACCGGGTCCCCCGAGCCGGGTGCCACGCAGCTCAGGCCTCAACCTCCTTACCTGTGACAGCCGTAACAGAATCGCTCTACAGCACGCTCCTTATGTCCACCGCGCGCGCGAACCCGCACGGCAACCGGCCGTTTCCCGCAGCTTCACGCATCCGGAACCGGCCGGTCACCCGCCCTCACGCCGCCGCCTGCAACTCCATCCGCGCCCCGAACTCCCGCACCACCGGTTCCTCCCGGTACGGCTCGAGCCGCTGCTGGAAGTCCTCCAGGTACTCGGCGCCCCGGTTGGAGCGGAGGGTCTCCAGCAACTCGACCGCTTTGAGGCCGGTGTTGCAGGCCTGCTCGATCTCGCGCTGCTGCACCTGCGCGGTGGCCAGCAGCACGTATCCGATGGCCCGCCTGCGTGCCTTCGTCTCCGGCAGCCCGGCCAGCGACTGCTCCGCGCACCGCGCGGCCGCCTCGGCCTGTCCGAGGTCGCGGTGGCAGTGCGCCAACTCGTCGGCTAGATACGCCTCGTCGAAGTGCGTGATCCACGCCGGGTCGTCCCCGGAGTCGGCGTCGGCCGCCTCCAGCGCGCTCACCGCCCGCCCGGACGCCAGCTGGGCCGCCCGCGCGTCGCCCATCAGGGCGTGCCCGCGTGCCTCCGCCGCGTAGAACATCGACTCCGCGCGCGGGGACACGCGCCCCCGCGCCCCCTCCTGCGCCGCTCGCGCCAACTGAGCGATCTCCCGCGGGTTTCCGAGCTGCGCGGCGAGATGGCTCATGGAGGCGGCCAGCACATAGCCGCCGTACCCCCGGTCGCCCGCCGCCTGCGCGAGCCGCAGCGCCTGGATGTAGTACCGCTGGGCCAGGCCCGGTTGGCCGGTGTCGACGGCCATGTACCCGGCGAGCTCGGTGAGTCGGGCGACCGCGGCGAACAGGTCACGGCCCACCGCCTCCCGGTACGACCCCGCCAGCAGGCCTGAGACGACGCTGTTGAGGTAGTGCACGACGACCGGGCGCACATGCCCGCTGCCGTACTGGTGGTCCAGGTCGACGAGGGCCTGGGTCATCGCCCGCACGGCCGCCACGTCGGACTGTCCGACGCGCGGGCCCGCCGAGCGCGCCACCTGCGCGTCCGGTGAGGAGATCAGCCAGTCCCGGCTCGGCTCCACCAGCGCGGACGCGGCGACGGAGGAGCCGGACAGGAAGTCCCGCCGCCCGACGTCACTGCGCCACAGCTCGCAGACCTGCTCGATGGCTCCCAGTACCGTCGGCGAGAACTGGAGCCCGACGCCCGAGGCGAGGTTCTTGCCGTTGGCCATGCCGATCTCGTCGATCGTGACCGTACGGCCGAGTTTGCGGCCCAGCGCCTCCGCGATGATCGCGGGCGCCCGGCCCCGCGGCTGCTGTCCGCGCAGCCAACGGGCCACGGACGTCTTGTCGTAGCGCAGGTCGAGGCCGTGCTCGGCGCCGCACATGTTGACCCGGCGGGCGAGCCCGGCGTTCGAGCACCCCGCCTCCTGGATGAGCGCCTGCAGCCGTTCGTTCGGCTGCCGCGCGACGAGAGGCCTTGCGGCCATTGGCACTACCCCCTGTGGCTGCGGTGCCTGCCCACGCACCGAGTTGGCGTGTCCTTCCCTACCGGATCCCTCGCCGTGGGGGGCGAAAAGATCCGGCCGTGAAGATCAATGCCCCGCGGACATACCGAAAATGCGAGGCATGCGAGGATTGCCGGGGTAAAAGCTGATGCCGACCCCGCTACTGGCTACCCAGCTCACACCGGAGTTCCTCCTCTGCGCCCCCACGCGTGCACCCATGCGCCCCGATGCGGAATCGTTGCCCCTCCCCCGCGCATGTGGCGTGCGTAACCCCCGGTGATCACTAGAGTTGTGTTCATCGTGGACGAGACCATCGCGGGGCCCGAAACAGCCCGAATCCCGAAGCAGCGCGGAGAATCGCTGCTGGAGACCGCCGTTCGCTACGCCGAGGAGCGTCACTGGGACGTCTTTCCCGGCACCTGGCTGGAAGCCGTCGACGGGGTGCAGCACTGCTCCTGCGGTGAGGCCGGGTGCGATGCGCCGGGGGCGCATCCCGCACGGGAGGACTGGGCGACGCAGGCGACGGGCAGCGCGACCGTCGCCCGCCGGATGTGGCAGAGGCAGCCGACGGCGTCGATCCTGCTGCCGACGGGGCGGACGTTCGACGCGATCTCCGTCCCGGAGACGGCCGGGTTCCTGGCGCTGGCCCGCATGGAGCGCATGGAGTTGACGCTGGGTCCCGTGACGTTGACGCCGGACCGCCGGATGCACTTCTTCGTGCTGCCGGGTGCGTCGGCGAAGGTTCCCGACCTGGTACGCAAGCTCGGCTGGTCCCCCTCGTCCCTCGATCTGGCCGCACTGGGCGAGGGGGCGTACGTGGCCGCACCCCCCACCCGATACGGGTCCCGGGGGGCCGTGCAGTGGGCGTGCCGGCCCACCCCCGCCAACCGGTGGCTGCCGGACGCGGAGGAGCTGATCTCCCCGCTTGCCTATGCGTGCGGTCGGGACAAGTGAACTGACCGTAGGGTTCATGCATGACGTCAGCCGCCGTACGCGTACAGGGTCTCTGGAAACGGTTCGGGCAGCAGGTTGCCGTTGCCGGGATCGATCTTGAGCTGCCCGCGGGGAAGTTCATCGGACTGGTGGGACCCAACGGGGCCGGCAAGACGACCACCCTCTCGATGGTGACCGGGCTGCTCAGGCCCGATCAGGGGACCGTCGAGGTCGTCGGGCATGACGTGTGGCGCGATCCGGTGGCCGTCAAGGCGCGGATCGGGGTGCTGCCGGAGGGCTTGCGGCTCTTCGAGCGGCTGTCCGGCAGGGAACTGCTCGCCTACTCCGGCCGGTTGCGCGGACTGCCCGGCGCCGAGGTCGACAAGCGGGCCACACAGCTGCTCGACGTGCTCGACCTGGCCGGTGCCCAGCACAAGCTCGTCGTCGACTACTCGACCGGTATGCGCAAGAAGATCGGGCTCGCCGCCGCACTGCTGCACAATCCCGAAGTGCTCTTCCTCGACGAGCCGTTCGAGGGTGTCGACCCGGTGTCCGCGCAGATCATCCGGGGCGTACTGGAGCGCTACACGGCCTCCGGCGCCACCGTCGTCTTCTCCTCCCACGTCATGGAACTCGTCGAGTCCCTGTGCGACTGGGTCGCCGTGATGGCCGCCGGCCGTATCCGCGCCCACGGCATCCTCGCCGAGGTCCGCGGCGACGCCCCCTCGTTGCAGCAGGCGTTCCTCCAGCTCGTCGGTGCGGGCGGCCGCGACGCCGGTACCGATCTGGACTGGCTGGGCGGCGGCGCGCGATGACGGGCGACATCACCGGGACCGTCGTACGGCTGAAGCTGTCGCTGCTCAAGAACGGGCTCAGGCAGTCCGGGGGGCGGCGGGCCGCCTACGTCGCGTCCGCCGTCGTCGTGCTGCTGTTCGGGGCGCTGCAGCTGCTCGGGCTGATCGCGCTGCGCGGGCACGCGCACATCGACGCCGTGGTCGTGCTGCTGACGGCCGTGCTGGCGCTGGGCTGGGCGGTGATGCCGCTGTTCTTCCCCGGCGGCGACGAGACGCTCGACCCCACCCGGCTGGTGATGCTGCCGCTGCGGCCCCGGCCGCTGGTGCGGGCGCTGCTCGCGGCCTCGCTGGTCGGCATCGGACCACTGTTCACGCTGCTCCTGCTGATCGGTTCGACGGTCGCGGTCGCGCACGGAGGCGCGGCCTACGCCGTCGGGGTCGTCGCCGTCGTCCTCGCGCTGCTGGTGTGCGTGGCCCTCGCGCGGGCCGTCGCCGCCGCCAACATCCGCCTGCTGACCAGCCGTAGGGGCCGCGACCTCGCGGTGCTCAGCGGGCTGGTCATCGCGATCGGGGTGCAGGTGGTCAACTTCGGTGCCCAGCGCCTGGGTTCGAGCGGGCTGGCGCAGCTCGCGCCGGTCGGGGACGTGGTGCGGTGGCTGCCGCCCGCGTCGGCGCTCGGTGCGGTGCACTCGGTGAGCGAGCGGTCGTACGGCATCGCCGCCGCTCAGCTCGCGCTCACCATCGGGGCGTTGGTGGCGCTGATCGCCGTGTGGGCGGGGCATCTGACCCGGCTGATGACCTCGCCGGACGGCTCCACCCTGCAGGCCGACACCGAGCCCGGCCGGCGGGAGCGGACGCCCGGGGGGCCGCCGCGGCTGCTGCCCGCCGGGCGGACCGGGACGGTCATGGAGCGCAGCCTGCGGTACGTCTGGCGGGACCCCAAGACCAAGGCCGCCTGGGTGACGTCGCTCGCCATCGGCCTCATCGTGCCGGTGTTCAACGCCCTGCAGGGCACCGGCTCCGTCTACTTCGCGTGCTTCGCCGCCGGGATGCTCGGCATCCAGATGTACAACCAGTTCGGGCAGGACACGTCCGCGTTCTGGATGGTGGCGACCACGATCTCCACCGCGCACGACGCCTACGTCGAGCTGCGCGGGCGGGCGCTGGCGCTGCTGGTGATCACCCTGCCGTACGCCACGCTGGTCACGGTCCTCACCACCGCGATGCTCGACGACTGGCCGCGCCTGCCGGAGGTGCTCGGTCTGTCCTTCGCCCTGCTCGGGGCGATGCTGGCCACCGGCGCGTGGACCTCGGCCCGCTTCCCGTACTCCATCCCGCAGGAGGGCTACAAGAACGTCGCCCCCGGCCAGACCGGCCTCGCCTGGATCTCCATCTTCGGCGGCATGGTCTCGGCGGCCCTGCTGTCCTCCCCGGTCATCGCCGTGACGATCTGGGTCAACGTGGTGGAGGGCGGCGACAGCTGGAGCTGGGTCCTGCTGCCCCTGGGCGCGGCCTACGGGGCGACGATCACCTGGGCGGGCCTGCGTCTGGCGGCACCGCGCACGGCGGCCCGGCTCCCGGAGATCCTGACGGCGGTGAGCAAGGGGTGAGGGTCGGGCGCTGCTGAGCGGATCAGGGCGTGGTGAGCACGGAGTCCAGGAACGGCTCGATCGCGGCCCGCCAGGCCTCCGGCTGGTCGTAGTGGACCAGGTGGCCGGCGTCGGCGACCTCCGCGTACTCCCCGCGGGGCAGCACCCGCACCATCTCCTGCGCCTCCGCCCGCCCCAGCTCCCCGTCGAGCCCCCGCACCACCAGCGCCGGGCAGCGCACCTGGGTGAGCTCGTCCCAGTGCGCGTCGTACACCCACGTCTCCCGGGACTTCAGCATCTGCTCGGGTTCGAAGACCGGCCGCCAGCCGTCGGCGGACTCGTGCATCACCTCGGCGTAGAACTCCCCGCGCGCCGGATTCGGCCGCTCCACCCAGGGATCGTCCTCACCGAACCACTTGCGTACGTCCGCCAGCGTGGCGAAGGGGACGGGCCACGCCCGGAACCAGTCCGCCCATTCCCGCTGCGAGGCGGCGCCGAGGGCGGAGGCCCGCATGTCGCAGATGACCAGGCCCCGTACCAGCTCGGGACGCTTCGCGGCGAGCTGCCAGGCGGTCAGCGCGCCCATGGCGTGGCCGATGAGGACGGCAGGGGCGAGGCCGAGCTGTTCGAGGGCGGCTTCCGCGTCCTCGACATATGCCTCACGGGTGAACGCGGCCTGTGGGGGCTTGTCGCTCTGGCCGTGTCCCCGCTGGTCGAGCGCGACGGCCCGATGCCGCTCGGAGAGCCAGCGGGCGGTGGACGCCCAGTGCGAGGCACGGCCCATCAGGCCGTGCAGTAACAGCACCCCGGGCGCGCGCTCCTGGTCGGCGTGCGGCGCCGCCCGGTCCGGCGATCCCGGCTGTCCGGGTACGAGGCCCGGCGGGTCGGTCCTGGGCAGGTCCGTCTGGGCCGGGTCCGTCTTGGGCGGGTCCCCGAACTCCCATGCCGCGAGACGTACGCCGCCCGCCCCGGTCACGTCGATGCGTCGCGCCATGGTCCTGGCACCCCCCTAGCTCCGCTCGGACCGCTCCCGCTCGAGCCGGCCGGTCCTGTGAACCGTGTCCTGCCGTTGCCGTGCACTCACTCCTGAAGCGCAGATTCCGCGTCCCCCGTCACCCGCAGACTATCGAATGCGTATTCGAAAATGCCGTCCCGCCGGACAACACCCCTCGTTCGAGTGACCACACTCAAGGAATGATCGCCGCCGCCGCGGGGAGATCTTCAGCGGGAGGCGGACCGCTCGGGGAAAACGGTCCGAGGGGAATGACCCTGAGAGCTCGGGGCTCCGGGTCAGCACAGGGGAGGACAGGCCCCGGCGCCACAAGGCGCCGGGGCCATCCACACGTCCGCGGCACATCCCTCTTCCCCCCTCGGTCATATGCCTCACGCGACAGCCTGGCACGCGATCCGGCCGAGCGCTCCGATTTCGGCGCACAGATTCCGGGCCGTGACCTCACCCCGCGCGGACCGGCACGACACCCCTTCCGTCACACCGGAACCGGAAGTCGTCAGCGGCCGGAGGCCGCCGTCAGCGCTTGGCGACGAAGACATGGGAGGCGACGTCCGCCTCCAGCTCGGCGGCCTCCCCGCCGCTACCCACCAGCACACCGCCCGCCGACTCCGTCACGCTGACCACCGAGCCGGGCTGCACACCCGCGCGCCGCAGCGTGTACATCAGCTGCGCGTCCGTCTGGATCGGCTCGCCGATACGGCGCACCACGACCGTCTTCCCGTCCGACCCCGGATCCAGGTCCGCCAGCGACACCATGCCCTCGTCCAGGAACGGGTCCGCGCCGTCCTTCTCGCCCAGCTCCTCCAGGCCCGGGATCGGGTTCCCGTACGGCGACTCCGTCGGGTGCCGCAGCAGCTCCAGCACGCGCCGCTCGACGGCCTCGCTCATCACGTGCTCCCAGCGGCACGCCTCCGCATGCACCTGCTCCCACTCCAGGCCGATCACATCGACCAGCAGACACTCCGCGAGCCGGTGCTTGCGCATCACGCGCGTGGCAAGGCGACGGCCCTCGTCCGTCAGCTCCAGATGCCGGTCGGCTGCCACGGCGACCAGTCCGTCCCGCTCCATCCGCGCCACCGTCTGGCTCACGGTCGGCCCGCTCTGATCGAGCCGCTCGGCGATCCGGGCACGCATGGGGACCACACCCTCCTCCTCCAGCTCGAGGATGGTGCGGAGATACATCTCCGTGGTGTCGATCAGTCCGGACATACGTGCCCCTCGATGAGATCTGCCGGAAGCACGAGCGGCTTCCCGGCGTGTGCGCTGGCCCTGGACTCAATTCTGACGCATACCACTGACAACCGTGCCGCGCCGCGGAAACGCGGGCCCGCGCCCTCGACCAAGGGTCCTGCGCCACCGTATTGACACGGCAGTGGTCCAGACCGCACGGTGATCCGCGACACAGCCGCCCCCACCCGCCCCGAAAGGGACCCGCATGAGCGACGCCACACTGGCCGACCAGTTCTTCGACGCCGCGATCGAGCTCCTGCGACGGGTCCGGGACGAGGAGGCGGAGGCCGTCACGGCGGCGGGCACGCTGCTCGCCGACACCGTCGCCGACGGGGGCCGCCTCTTCGCCTTCGGCGCCGGCCACTCCTCACTGCCCGCCCAGGACGTCGTCTACCGCGCCGGCGGGCTCGCCCTGATGAACCTGCTCGCCGTGCCCGGCGTCGTCGGCGTCGACGTCATGCCGGCCACGCTCGGCTCCGCCCTGGAGCGCGTGGACGGACTCGCGAGCGCCGTCCTGGACACCTCCCCGCTCCGCGCGGGCGACGCGCTGGTCATCATCTCCCTCTCCGGCCGCAACGCTCTCCCCGTGGAGATGGCCATGAACGCCCGCGCCCTCGGCGTGAAGGTCATCGGCCTCACGTCCGTGGCGTACACGACGGAGACGCGCTCCCGCCACGCTTCGGGCACCTACCTCAAGGACCACTGCGACATCGTCCTGGACTCCAAGATCGCCATCGGGGACGCGACCCTCACCCTGGACACCGTCCCGGCCCCCTTCGCCCCCGCCTCCACGGTCGTCACCAGCGCGATCATGCAGGCCGTGATGGCGACGGCAGCGGGGTCTCTGGCCGAGCGGGGCATCGAGCCCCCGCTGCTGAGGTCGGGCAACGTGGACGGCGGCCACGACTGGAACGGCAGGGTGATGACCGAGTACGCGGACCGCATCTTCTACCGGCGGTAGAGCCGGCCGGCCGTTTGGATCCACCTGGCCCGCCGCCGGCCTCGGACAGATTTGCCTAGCCCGCGTCCACGACCCCCGCCAGGTCCAGCGCGGCGGCGATCCGGACGGCCACGTCCTCCGCGTACACGGCGTCGGCCCGCTCGAACTGGCTCCGCCCGCTCCCCCGCAGAAACGTCACCACTCCCAACGTCCGCCCCCGACTGCGCAACACCGCGCACAACGCGTGCACCACATCGGCGGGCCACTGCCGGGCCACGGCCCACTCCCGCGCCTGCTCACCGCCGGCCGCTCCCACGCTCGCCCGCACCGACCCCGCCCGCTCCACGCACTGCAACGCCGGATGCCCCTGCCCGTACCGCACGGGCAGCCCCGCCTTCCCGGTGAGCAGACTCGGCCCCGGCCCACCGGACGGCGTGGCGGCGACCCGTACCAGCCGGACCGGTCCCTCCGCCGCCGCGTCGGCCACCGCGCCCCCGGCCACCCGGTCGATCAGCGCGTGATCGGCGAACCCGGCGAGCGCGAAGTCCAGATGGACCGTCGCCGCCTCCCGCGGATCCTCGCACTCGGCGGCCGCCCGCGCCGCCCGGTGCAACTGGATGGACCTGAACCGCAGCAGCGCCGCCTCCTGCTCGCCCTGCTTGCCCTCGGTCACGTCCTGGAAGAGCCACCCCACCCCGAGCGGCACCGGCTCCTCAGCGAGCGGTGAGGCCAGCCGTACGAACCCGCACCGCCAGCACCGCCGCTGCTCACCCTCCGCCGTGCGCACGCTCACCCAGATCTCGGCGGGCGCGGGCGGCGCACCCTCCGCCAGGACGTGCGTGAACGCGCTCTCCAGCTCCTCGACGCCCTGCGCGAGCAGCTCCCCCAGCGGCCGCCCCAGAGCGGACGTACGCCCGATGCCCAGCGCCCGCGCGGCATGGGCGTTGACCACCGCCGGCCGCAGATCCGCGTCGACGAGCACGACACCCCAGCTGGCGTCCTCGAACAGTGCCTCGCTCAGCGCGATCGACCGCTCCAGATCAATCTGCGTGTGCACCTCGCTGAAGGCGCAGTACACCCCCGCGGGCTTCCCGTCCGGCCCTCGCACGGCGGCGGACTGGGTCCGTACGAGCACCCGCCCGCCGTCCTTGGTGAGCAACGCGAACTCGTGCACCTGCCGCCCTGGAGCCTGCATGGCGGACATCAGCCGCCCCTCGACCTCCTCGGCGTCGGCCTCCCGCACGGCCCAGCCCGCGAATCCGTGCCGGCCCACCGCCTCGGCCGCGGTCCAGCCCAGAATCCGCTCGGCCTCGCGGTTCCAGTGGGTGACGACCCCGTCCGCGTCGAAGGCGCACAGCGCCGCGTCCATCCCGTCGAGCAGCGCGGCGAGCAGATCCGAGCCGTCCGGGCCCACGGGGCCGGCCCGCTCGGGCTCGTCCGGCCCGAGCTCATCGGTGGTCCCACTACGCCGGGAAGCACTCACCTGGACCCCCTGCCAGCTGCGTCCGCAGGTACGGCGCGTCGGTTCGCTCACTCGCAATCATCTAACTGGAACGTGACGCAGCACACACCGAGTTCCCCAAGATTGAGAGAATCGTTGCCGGCCGCTCCCCTCCACGATCACCCCTGACCCAGCCGAAGATCAACCCAGAGATCGCTCTCCCCGTCGAGCACATACCGCTCCACCTCGACGAACCCGCGCTTCTCGGCGAACCGCAGCCCGTCCTCGTTGGCCGCCAGCACACACGTCTCCACGCCCTTCGCCCCCAGTACACGCGCGTGCGTGAGCCCCCTCTCGTACAGCGCGGTCCCGAAGCCGCGCCCCCGGTACTCGGGCAGCACGCGCGCGATGACGGTCGCGACCGCGCCCTCCCCCTCCGGCGGCCGCACGGTGGAACACCCCACGAGCACGTCCCCGAGATACGCGTTCTCCATCCGATAACGCCCGAGCCGCCCCCGCGCATCGTCCCGGGACATGGCGGCGGACGGCACGACGGCGTTGTGCACGTACCGCCACTCCTCCAGCATGTCCTCCCCGTGCACGGCCTCGATCCGCAGGACCCGTCGCCGCGCGTACACCTCGACCTCGATCCGCATCCGGGGGTCGGCCAGCCCGCACACCATCATCGTCGCCGCCGGCCGCACCTCCCCGAAGACCCGGCGCAGCACGGGCCAGCACGGCTCGAAGTCCTCCCGCTCCGGCAACAGATAACGCACCCGAACGACATCCTCGAACCCACACCCGGCCCGCCCCAGCGCGTCCCCGATATTGCGCAGACACTGCTCGGCCTGCTCGACGACGTCCTCGGAGATCGTCATAGCGGCATAGTCGAACCCGGTGGTCCCGGACACATGCACCCAGTCCCCGTCCACCACGGCCCGCGCATACCCGATCCGCTCCTCGAACACCGAACCACTGAGAATCGCGCGTCGCTGTGTCATGCGCGGAACGCTATGCGAGCCGCCCTGGATCCTCTTCCGAAAAAAACGGTTGATCCAGAGCCGAGCCGTTCTTAGGGTGTGGAGCACACGAGAAGGGAGGTGGTTCGGCAGATGTGTGAATACCGGACGCGTGAGGTGACTGCGGGCTAGCGGCTCGCCACCACACCGAGTGCGGTGCCGGACCAGCACGTGAGCGAAACGTGCAGCCGGCCCAATCCCAAGCAGTCACCCGACCCGCGAGCTCGCCGGTACGTCCGGCCGGCTCCTTCGCTGAGGCGGAGGGACCAGAGCTCGCGGGTCGTCTGCGTTTCAGTGGGCGATGCTGTCGTAGCCCTCGATCTCGCGCGGGCCGCGGGCCGCCGGGCCCACGTACCGCGCCGACGGCCGCACCAGCCGGCCCGTCCGCTTCTGCTCCAGGATGTGCGCCGACCAGCCCGCCGTACGCGCGCACGTGAACATCGACGTGAACATGTGCGCCGGGACCTCGGCGAAGTCCAGGACGATCGCCGCCCAGAACTCGACGTTGGTCGCCAGCACCCGGTCCGGCCGACGGGCGTGGAGCTCGGCGAGGGCCGCCTTCTCAAGGGCCTCGGCGATCTCGAAGCGCGGCGCGCCCAGTTCGCGGGCGGTACGGCGCAGCACGCGCGCGCGGGGGTCCTCGGCGCGGTACACGCGGTGCCCGAAGCCCATGAGCCGCTCGCCGTTGTCGAGGGCCTGCCGGACGTACGCCTCCGCGTCCCCGGTCCGCTCGATCTCCTCGATCATGTGCAGCACCCGGGACGGCGCACCACCGTGCAGCGGGCCCGACATGGCCCCCACGGCGCCCGAGAGCGCCGCCGCGACGTCGGCGCCGGTGGAGGCGATCACCCGGGCCGTGAAGGTGGACGCGTTCATGCCGTGCTCGGCGGCGGACGTCCAGTAGGCGTCGACGGCGGCGACGTGCTTCGGGTCCGGCTCGCCCCGCCAGCGGATCATGAACCGCTCGGTGATGGACTGCGCCTTGTCGATCTCCCGCTGCGGCACCATCGGCAGGCCCTGGCCGCGCGCCGACTGGGCGACGTACGACAACGCCATGACGGCGGCCCGGGCCAGGTCCTCGCGGGCGTCCTCGGCGTCGATGTCGAGCAGGGGTTTGAGGCCCCACACGGGCGCCAGCATGGCCAGCGCCGACTGGACGTCCACCCGGATGTCACCGGAGTGCACGGGGATCGGGAACGGCTCGGCGGGCGGCAGACCGGGATTGTAGGCGCCGTCGACCAGCAGCCCCCAGACATTGCCGAACGAGACGTGACCGACCAGGTCCTCGATGTCGACGCCCCGGTACCGCAGGGCGCCGCCCTCCTTGTCCGGTTCGGCGATCTCCGTCTCGAACGCGACGACTCCCTCGAGTCCGGGTACGAAGTCGGACATCAGGCGGCTCCTCGTGTGTGTGCGGCTCTGGCGGCCCGGCCCGTCGGATCCCCGGTCGGCTCGTGCGACTCGCGGTCCTGGCGGCCACCCTGGTGATGCCCCGCGCGGTTGGTCGTTCAACCGGAACGGCATCAGCACGATATCTCCGAGTGCCACTTTTGGGGAGGGTTCGCGGCACTCAGTGCCACGTTGCTGGGGCGCGTAGGTGCCGCTTCCGGCCTTGGAGGCGCTTCGTCGCGGCACTCATGCGTACGGCAAGATGACCGCGTGACCGACCGAGACGCCGTCCCCCTCGATCCCGCCGCGATGCGCAAGCAGTACCGGGCCGAGGGCCTCGCCGAGTCCGAGCTGGCCGCCACGCCCGTGGAACAGTTCGCGCACTGGTTCGCGCAGGCCGCGACCGAGGCTCATCTCTTCGAGCCGAACGCCATGATCGTCTCCACGGCGAACGCCCAGGGCCGCCCCAGCTCGCGGACCGTGCTGCTGAAAGGGTTCGACGAGCAGGGCTTCGTCTTCTACACCAACTACGACTCCCGCAAGGGCCGCGACCTCGCCGAGAACCCGTACGTCTCGCTGCTCTTCCCCTGGCACCCCATGGCCCGCCAGGTCATCGTCAGCGGCGTCGCCCGCCGCACCGGCCGCGACGAGACCGCCGCCTACTTCCGCAGCCGCCCGCACGGCTCCCAGCTCGGCGCCTGGTCCAGTGCCCAGTCCAGCGTGATCCCCTCCCGCGCCGAACTCGACGCCTCCTACGCCGAACTCGCGGCCCGCTACCCGGAGGGCGAACAGGTGCCGGTGCCGCCGAACTGGGGCGGCTTCCGGGTGGCCCCGGAGACGGTGGAGTTCTGGCAGGGCCGCGAGAACCGCCTGCACGACCGACTGCGCTACGTGGCGGAGCCGGACGGAAGCTGGCGCGTGGAACGGCTCAGCCCCTAGCGACCCGGCCCGCGCTCAGCCCCTGGCGGCTCCGTCCCCGGTGGCTCGGCCGCCGTCAGCCGCGTCCCCGAGGACCCGGTCCAGGATCTCCGCCCACTGCCCCACCACCCGCTCCCGCCGCCCGGTGTCGTCCGTCAGGAGGTTGGCGAGGCCGAGGCCGCGGGCCATGTCCAACAGGCCCTGGACGGTTTCGCGGACGCCGGGGCGGGATTCGTCGGCGTTCAGGAGCTCGATCGCGATGCGGTGGGTCTCGCGGCCGACGTGGGATTCCAACTCGGTGACCCGGGGGCGGAGTTGGTCCTCGTTGGAGGCGGCGACCCAGAGGTGGAGGGCGGCGCGGAAGAGGGGGCCGGTGTAGAGGTCGACGAGGGCGGCCACGACGACGCGGCGGTCCGCGGCGCCCTGGGGGAACAGGGCGCGCAGGGCGGTGGAGCGTTCCTCGGCGACGTACTCCACGGCCGCCGTGAACAGGTCCTCGCGGGTGGGGAAGTGGTGCTGGGCGGCGCCCCGGGAGACGCCGGCGCGTTCGGCGACGACGGTGACCGTGGATCCGGCCCAGCCGTGTTCGGCGAGGCAGGCCACGGCGGCTTCCAGGAGCCGTTGCCGGGTGGCCCGGCTGCGGTCCTGCTTGGGCACGCGCTCGGCTCGTTCCTCGCGCTGGTCGGTGGTCACAGCACCCATTGGGGATCCCGTCGTTCCAGAAAGGCCGTCATTCCCTCGCGGGCCTGCGGGGAGGCGAAGAGCCGGGCGGAGAGCGCGGTGAGGTCGGCCGCGTCCCGGTCGAAGGCCTCCAGGACCCTGGCCGTGAGCAGTGCCTTCGTCTCGGCCAGTCCTTGGGGCGCGGCCCGGCGCAGGCCGTCGAGGACGGGTTCGAGTACGGCGTCCACGTCGTCCCCGGCGGCCGTGAGCAGGCCGATGCGGGCGGCCTCGGCGGCGTCGAGGCGTTCGCCGGTGAGGTAGTAGCGGGCGATGGCGCGCGGGTCGGTGCGGGGCAGGATCGGCAGTGAGATGACGGCGGGGGCCACGCCGATGCGGACCTCGGTGAAGGCGAACGTGGAGTCGGTGGAGGCGGCCGCGATGTCGCAGGCGGCCAGCAGTCCGAGGCCGCCGGCGCGGACGTGTCCGGTGACCCGGGCGACGACCGGTCTGTGCAGTTCGACGATCTGCCGCAGCAGCCCGACGAGGGCGTCCGGGGGCGGCGGGTCGCGCAGGTCGGCGCCCGCGCAGAAGGTGTTGCCGGTGTGGGTGAGGACGACCGCGCGGACGTCGCTGTCCTTGGCGCAGTCGGTGAGCGCGCCGGCGAGTTCGCCGACCAGGGCGGCGGAGAGCGCGTTGCGGTTGGCGGTGGAGTCGAGGCTGAGGGTCTCGACGCCCCGAGCGCGGGTACGTCCGACCAACGTCATGCGCGCTCCCTGGGTTCCCGCAGCTGTCGGCGGAGGATCTTGCCGCTGGCGGCCCGGGGGACGCCGTCGATGAAGGTGACCTGGCGGACGCGCTTGTAGGGGGCGACGCGTTCGGCGACGTACATCATCACCTCGCCCTCGGAGAGGTCGGTGGCGGTGGGCTGGCGGACCACGAAGGCGTGCGGGACCTCGTTGTTGTCGTCGTTGTAGACGCCGATGACGGCGGCGTCGGCGATGCCGGGGTGGGTGAGCAGCAGGGCCTCGAGTTCGGCGGGGGCCACCTGGAAGCCCTTGTATTTGATGAGTTCCTTGACCCGGTCCACGACGAACAGCCAGCCGTCGGCGTCCACATGGCCGACGTCGCCGGTGTGCAGCCAGCCGTCGGTGTCGATCATGGCGGCGGTGGCGTCGGGGCGGCCCAGGTAGCCCTTCATGACCTGGGGGCCGCGGATGAGGATCTCGCCGGACTCGCCGACGCCGAGGTCCTTGTCGGGGTCGTCGAGGGAGACGATCCGCATCTCGGTGCCGGCGATGAGCTTGCCGACGGTGCCGGGCGGGGCGTCCGGCATGGCCTCGCGGGGGACGACATGGGTGCCGGGGGACAGTTCCGTCATGCCGTACGCCTGGCCGACGGGCGGCAGGCCGAGCCGCCGGGAGCAGGCGGCGGCGAGCTGGGCGTCCAGGGGGGCGGCGGCGCTGAGGATGTACTTCAACGACGACAGGTCGTACTGCTCGACCGCGGGGTGTTTGGCGAGGGCGAGGACGATCGGCGGGGCGACGTACAGGCCGGTGATGCGGTGGTTCTGGATGGCGGCGAGGAAGATGTCGAGGTCGAAGCGGGGCAGGACGACGACGGTGGCGCCGAGCCGCAGGGGCGCGTTCATGAGGGCGGTCAGGCCGTAGATGTGGAAGAACGGCAGGACGGCGAGGATGCGCTCGCCGGGTCCGGCCGGCATGACGGACTCGAGCTGGGCGAGGTTGGTGGCGATCTGCCGGTGGGTGAGCATCACGCCCTTGGGGGTGCCGGTCGTCCCGGAGGAGTACGGCAGCGCGGCGACGTCCTCGGCGGGGTCGATGTCGACGGCCGGTTCGGGGGCGGCGGAGCCCAGCATGTCGATGAGGGAGCGGTGGCCGGGCGCGCTGTCGCAGACGAAGATCTCCCGTACTCCGCCCGCGAGTTCGGCCGCCCGGCGCGCGGCCTCAAGCAGCGGCGAGACGGTGACGATCCAGCGGGCCGCCGAGTCCTTGAGCTGCTTGGCGAACTCCTCGGGCGTGGCGAGCGGGTGCACGGTGGTGACGGAGGCACCCGCGCGCGTGGCGGCGTAGAAGGCGGTCGGGAAGGCGATGGTGTTGGGGCTGTGCAGGGCGAGTACGTCGCCCTTGCGGACGCCGGCCTCGGCGAGTCCGGCCGCGACGCGACGGTGGAAGCGGTCGAGTTGTTCGTACGTGAGGGTGGTGCCGTCGGTCCCGTCGATCAGGGCGGGAGCGTCACCGTACTCAGCGGCCCGGCCCAGCACCGCTTCGTGGATGGGCAGGTCGACGGCCACCACATCGGCGTACTCGCTTCGGAACACGGTTCCTCCTAGTACGACTTGGGCAGGCCCAGGGTCTGGTGGGAGACGTAGTTGAGAATCATCTCCCGGCTCACCGGAGCAATACGCGCCACACGCGAGGCGGTTATCAGCGAGGCGAGCCCGAATTCCCGGGTGAGGCCGTTGCCGCCGAGGGTGTGCACGGCCTGGTCGACCGCCCGCACGCAGGCCTCCCCCGCCGCGTACTTCGCCATGTTCGCCGCCTCGCCCGCGCCGACGTCGTCCCCGGCGTCGTAGAGGTGGGCTGCTTTCTGCATCATCAGGCGGGCGAGTTCGAGGTCGATGTGGGCCTGGGCGAGGGGGTGGGCGATCGCCTGGTGGGCGCCGATGGGGGTGTTCCAGACGGCGCGGTCGCGCGCGTACTCGACGGCGCGCCCGAGGGCGTAACGGCCCATGCCGATCGCGAAGGCGGCCGTCATGATCCGCTCGGGGTTGAGGCCGGCGAACAGCTGCAGGAGACCGGCGTCCTCGTCGCCGACCAGGGCGTCGGCGGGCAGCCGTACGTCGTCCAGGACCAGTTCGAACTGCTTCTCAGCGGCCTGGAGTTCCATGTCGATCTGGCGTCGGGTGAAGCCTTCGGCGTCGCGCGGGATGATGAAGAGGCAGGGCTTGACGCGGCTGGTGCGGCCCTCTTCGGTGGACACGGTCTCGGTGCGGCCGACGATGAGGGTCGCGTCGGCTATGTCGACGCCGGAGATGAAGACCTTGCGGCCGGTGAGCAGCCAGTCGCCGGTGTCGGGGTCGCGGCGGGCGGTGGTGGTGATGCGGTGGGAGTTGGAGCCGGCGTCGGGTTCGGTGATGCCGAAGGCCATGGTGCGGGTGCCGTCGGCGAGGGCGGGGAGCCAGGCGCGTTTCTGGGCGTCCGTGCCGAAGCGGGCGATCACCGTGCCGCAGATCGCCGGGGAGACGACCATCATCAGCAACGGGCAGCCGGCGGCGCCGAGTTCTTCGAGGACGATGGAGAGTTCGGCGATCCCGCCGCCTCCGCCGCCGTACTCCTCGGGCAGGTTGACGCCCAGGTAGCCGAGTTTGGCCGCCTCGGACCAGAGGTCCTCGCGGACGTAGTCCCGCCCGTGGCGCTTGCCGAGGGCGGCGACGGCGGCTCGTAGGGCCTTGTGTTCCTCGGTCTCGATCATGACGCTCACTGCTCCTCCTCCACGACGGCCAGCAGCGCGCCGACCTCCACCTGCCGGCCAGTGGTCACATGGAGGGCGCTGAGCCTTCCCGTGACGGGTGCCGCGATCTTGTGCTGCATCTTCATCGCCTCCAGCCACAGAAGGGCCTCTCCGGCCCGTACGGCGGCCCCCACGGCCAGTCCCTCGGCCACCTTCACGACCGTTCCCGGCATGGGGGCCAGGAGGGAGCCGGGGGCGTGCTGGGCGGCGGGGTCCGGGAAGCGGGGCAGGGCCCTGAGCGCCGTGGCGTTCACGTACACCTCGTCGCCGTACCTCGACACCGCGAACCTGCGCTGTACGCCGTCCACTTCGAGGACGACGAGGTCGGGAGCGGCGTGCACGACCCGGACCCCGTCCGCCTCTAGGCCGCCCGCGCGCGTGTGCCGGTAGTGGACCTCGTGCTCCTCGTCCCCCGCCGCGTAGCGCTTGACCTGCGGCTGGGAGGGGACATTGCGCCAGCCGCCGAAGCGGGAGCCGTTGGAGCGGGCGTCGGCTAGGGCGGCGGCCAGGGGGGCGTGCGGGTCGGGGGCCGGTTCGGTGAGGGCGGCCAGGTGGCGGTCGTAGAAGCCGGTGTTCATGCGGGCCGCGGTGAACTCCTCGTGGCGCAGGGAGCGGATCAGCAGGTCGCGGTTGGTGGTGGGGCCGTGGATCGTGGCGCGTTCCAGGGCGCCGGCGAGTCGGCGGACCGCCTCCGCGCGCGTGGGGGCGTGGGCGACGGCCTTCGCGAGCATCGCGTCGTAGTGGACGCCGATGGTGTCGCCGTCTTCGTAGCCCGTGTCCAGGCGGATGCCGGGGACGGTGAGGCGGTGCAGGGTGCCGGTCTGCGGGGACCAGTCGCGCGCCGGGTCCTCGGCGTAGAGGCGGGCCTCGACGGCGTGGCCACGCGCGCGTGGCGGGTCGCCGTCGAGGGCGTGTCCCTCGGCGACCCGGAGTTGCAGCGCCACCAGGTCGATGCCGAACACGGCCTCGGTGACCGGGTGTTCCACCTGGAGGCGGGTGTTCATCTCCAGGAAGTGCGCCTTGCCGTCGGCGACGAGGAACTCCACCGTGCCTGCGCCGACGTACGAGACGGCGTGCGCGGCGCGCACGGACAGCGCGCGCAACTCGTCTTCGAGCCCCTCGGAGAGCCCGGGCGCGGGCGCCTCCTCGATCACCTTCTGGTGGCGCCGCTGGAGGGAGCAGTCGCGCGTACCCAGCGCCCACACGGTGCCGTGCGCGTCGGCGAGCACCTGCACCTCGACATGCCGGCCGTTCTCGACGTACGGCTCGACGAACACCTCGCCGTCCCCGAAGGCGCTCGCGGCTTCGGCGCGCGCGCCCTCCAGCGCGGCGCCCAGCTCCTCAAGGCGGCGCACGACCCGCATCCCGCGCCCCCCGCCGCCCGCCGCCGCCTTCACCAGCACCGGCAGGTCGGCCTCGGTCACGTCCGTCAGGGGCGCGAGCCCCATCAGCTCCTTGGCGCGGGTCTTGGACGCCATGGCCTCGATGGCGGACGGGGACGGCCCGATCCAGACCAGGCCGGCGTCGAGGACCGCCCGCGCGAAGTCGGCGTTCTCGCTAAGGAAGCCGTAACCGGGGTGCACGGCGTCCGCGCCCGCGGCGATCGCCGCCTTCACGATCAGGTCGCCGCGCAGATACGTCTCCGCGGGCGCCGCGCCCGGCAGCCGTACCGCCGTGTCGGCCACGCGCGCGTGGAGCGCGTTCTCGTCGGCGTCGGAGTGCACCGCGACCGTCCGGATGCCCGACTCGCGGCAGGTGCGGAAGATCCGGCAGGCGATCTCGCCCCGGTTGGCGACCAGCACGGAAGTGATCATGGAAGTCACTGGATCCCTCACATCCGGAAGACGCCGAAGCCGCCGCGCGCACCCTCGTACGGCGCGGTGTGGATGGCCGACAGACACAGGCCGAGGACGGTGCGGGTGTCGCGCGGGTCGATGACGCCGTCGTCGTACAGCCGCCCCGACAGGAACATCGGCAGCGACTCGGACTCGATCTGCTGCTCCACCATGGCCCGCAGGGCGGCGTCGCCGTCCTCGTCGTACGGCTGGCCCTTCGCGGCCGCCGACTGCCGGGCGACGATCGACAGCACACCGGCGAGCTGCTGCGGGCCCATGACGGCCGACTTGGCGCTGGGCCAGGCGAACAGGAAGCGGGGATCGTAGGCCCGCCCGCACATGCCGTAGTGCCCGGCGCCGTAGGAGGCGCCCATCAGCACCGACAGATGCGGGACCCGGCTGTTGCTCACCGCGTTGATCATCATCGCGCCGTGCTTGATGATCCCGCCCTGCTCGTACTCCTTGCCGACCATGTAGCCGGTGGTGTTGTGCAGGAAGAGCAGGGGGATGTCGCTCTGGTTGGCGAGCTGGATGAACTGGGCCGCCTTCTGGGACTCCTCGCTGAAGAGCACCCCCTGGGCGTTCGCCAGGATGCCGACCGGATAGCCGTGCAGGGTCGCCCACCCGGTCGCCAGGCTCGTCCCGTACAGCGGCTTGAACTCGTCGAAGTCGGAGGCGTCGACGATCCGGGCGATGACCTCGCGCGGGTCGAAGGGGGTCTTCAGGTCCCCCGGGACGATGCCCAGCAGCTCGTCGGCGGAGTACTTGGGGGGCTCGGCCGGCCCCGGATCGGCGTGCGCCTTGCGGTGGTTGAGACGGGCGACCACCCGCCGTGCCTGCCGCAGCGCGTCGGGTTCGTCGACGGCGAAGTAGTCCGCGAGTCCCGACACGCGCGCGTGCATCTCGGCGCCGCCGAGGGACTCGTCGTCGCTCTCCTCACCGGTGGCCATCTTCACCAGGGGCGGCCCGCCGAGGAAGACCTTGGCACGCTCCTTGACCATGATCACGTGGTCGGACATGCCAGGGATGTACGCGCCCCCCGCCGTCGAGTTGCCGAAGACGACCGCGACGGTCGGGATCCCGGCCGCCGAAAGCCGCGTCAGATCCCGGAAGATGGCGCCCCCGGGGATGAAGATCTCCTTCTGTGACGGCAGATCGGCGCCACCCGACTCCACCAGGCTGATGCAGGGCAGACGGTTGGCGAAGGCGATGTCGTTGGCCCTCAGCGCCTTCTTCAGCGACCAGGGATTGCTGGCACCGCCGCGCACGGTCGGGTCGTTGGCGGTGATCAGACACTCCACGCCCTCCACCACCCCGATGCCGGTGACGAGCGAGGCACCGACGGTGTACTCGCTGCCCCAGGCGGCCAGCGGCGACAGCTCCAGGAAGGGCGAGTCCGGGTCGAGCAGCAGCTCGATCCGCTCACGCGCCAGCAACTTCCCCCGCTTGCGGTGCCGTTGGACGTACTTCTCACCGCCGCCCGCCAGCGCCTTCGCATGCTCGGCCGTCAGGTCGGCCAGCTTGGCCAGCATGGCCTCGCGGTTGGCCCGGTAGTCCGGACCGGCGATGTCCAGGCCGGATTCGATGACGGTCACAGCAGGACCTCCGGGATGTCCAGGTGGCGGGAGCGCAGCCATTCGCCGAGCGCCTTGGCCTGCGGGTCGAAGCGGTGCTGGGCGGCGACGCCCTCCCCGAGGATCCCCTCGACCACGAAGTTCAGGGCACGCAGATTCGGCAGGACGTGCCGGGAGACGGGCAGTTCGCCGGCTTCGGGGATCAGCTCCCGGAAGCGGTCCACCGTCAGCTCATGGACGAGCCACCGCCAGGCCTCGTCGGTCCGCACCCACACCCCCACGTTGGCGTTCCCGCCCTTGTCCCCACTGCGCGCCCCGGCGAGGAGCCCGAGCGGAGCACGGCGGAGGGGCCCGCCGGGAAGAGGTTCCGGCAGTTCCACGGCCGGTGGATCGTCGAGTACGAGGGTGTCGTGGGCCGGCGCCACCGGCTCCCGGCGCCCGTCGTGGAGGACGGCCACATGGGCGACGGCACCATGGGGGGCGTACACATCCTCGAAGACCCCATAGGGCGCGCCCTTTCCCGGTGGCGCCAGCACATGGAATCCCGGGTAGCTGGCCAGCGCCAGCTCGACGGCGGCCCCGCTCAGCACCCGCCCCACCGCCTCCTGGTCCGGGTCCCGCACCACGAGCCGCAGCAGCGCGCTCGCCGTCTCCTCGGTGGACGCGTCGGACCGGTCGGTACGCGCCAACTCCCACCGCGCATCGGCGACCTTGCTCACCGCCGGCTCCATCTGCTCCCGCACCAGCGCGGCCTTGGCCTCGATGTCGAGGCCGGTCAGGACGAAGACGACCTCGTTGCGGAAGCCGCCGAGCCGGTTGAGGCCGACCTTGAGGGTCGGGGGCGGCGCCTCACCCCGCACCCCGTCGATCCGCACCCGGTCCGGTCCGTCCTGGGTGAGCCGTACGGTGTCCAGCCGGGCGGTGACGTCCGGCCCCGCGTACCGGGCGCCCCCGGTCTCGTACAGCAGCTGTGCGGTGACGGTCCCTACGTCGACGAAACCGCCGGTACCGGGATGCTTGGTGACGACGGAGCTGCCGTCCTCATGGATCTCCGCCAGCGGAAACCCAGGCCTCCGGACGTCACGGCCCCCCTCCGCGAAGAAGGCGTAGTTGCCGCCGGTGGCCTGCGTCCCGCACTCCAGGACATGCCCGGCGACGACGGCCCCCGCGAGCCGGTCGTACTCCCCCGGTCCCCATCCGAAGTGGGCGGCGGCGGGCCCGGTGACCAGCGCGGCGTCCGTCACGCGCCCGGTGACGACGACGTCCGCGCCCTCCCGCAGACAGGCGGCGATCCCGAAGCCGCCGAGGTAGGCGTGGGCGGCGAGGCTGCCCGGGTGCGCGGCGGTGAGATCGTCGCCCTCGACATGGGCGACCCGCACGGGGATGCCGAGCCGGTCCGCCAACTGCCGTACCCGATCAGCCAGTCCGGCGGGATTGAGCCCGCCCGCATTGGAGACGATCTTCACCCCGCGCGCGCGGGCGAGCCCCAGACACTCCTCCAGCTGCCGCAGGAAGGTACGGGCGTATCCGGCGCCGGGGTCCTTCAGCCGGTCCCGGCCGAGGATCAGCATGGTCAGCTCGGCCAGATAGTCCCCGGTCAGCACGTCCAGCTCGCCGCCGGTGAGCATCTCCCGCATGGCGTCGAAACGGTCGCCGTAGAAGCCGGAGGCGTTGCCGATGCGCAGGACCGCCGTCATGCGCCCTCCCCCTTCTGCGGACGCCCGGCACCCGGAGGCCCGGCGAAGGCCTGGGCGATGTTCAGCCAGCGGTCGGCGTCGGGGCCGACGGCTTCGAGGGCGAGGTCGGCGCGGTGGGCGCGCTGGGTGACGAGGAGGCAGAAGTCCAGGGCGGGTCCGGTGACACGCTCGTCCCCGTCCTCGGGGCCGAAGGTCCACAACTCGCCTGACGGCGCGGTGAGTTCCACGCGGAACTCCTCGAACGGCACGGGCAGCCCGTGCACACCGAAGGCGAAGTCGCGGGTGCGGACGCCGAGGCGGACGATGTGCCGGAGCCGGTCGGTGGGGGTGCGCTTCACGCCGAGGGCATCGGCCACGTCCATACCGTGGGCCCAGGTCTCCATGAGGCGGGCGGTGGCCATCGAGGCGGTGGACATGGGCGGGCCGTACCAGGGGAAACGGGCGCCCTCGGGGGCGGCACGCAGGGCCTCCTCCAGCGCCTCGCGCCCGGCCCGCCAGTCGGCGAGCAGCCGCTCGGGCGGCTTCCCGGCTCCCTCCTCCGCGCCGTTGTCGACGAAGTCGCCGGGTGCGGCCAGTGCCTTCTCGACCTCGCGGGAGAAAGCCTCCCGATCGGTCACCGCCAGCACCGAGGAGTGGTCGGTCCAGGCGAGGTGGGCGATCTGGTGGGCGATGGTCCAACCTGGTGCGGGAGTCGCGAGCGCCCATTGCTCCGGGCTCAACTCGGCCACGAGCCGGTCGAGTTCCTCGCTCTCCGCACGCAGATCGTCGATGACGGGCGTCGGGTCGGCCATGGGGCGAGCATGGCAGGGGGCCCAGAAACAAGCAAGCGTGCTTGCATTAATTTGCCGGACGGTTTTCCACAACCCCCGGATCCCTGCGCAGTCGTTCGGCTACTCTGCGTGATGGGAGGTGGTGGTCGTGCATATCCGCGAACTTGATCCCAGCGCGTCACCCTTGGACTACTACGGCTACGAGCTGCGCCGCGTTCGGGAGGCGGCAGGACTGACGCAGAAGTCACTCGGGTCGATCGTGTTCTGTACGGGGTCGTTGATCGGCCAGATCGAGACGGCGGGGAAGGTACCGCAACGGGAGTTCTCGGAGCGGGTGGATGCGGCGCTGGGGACGGGCGGGACGTTTTCGAGGTTGGTGGGGCTGGTACTGCGGAGTCAGTTGCCGAGCTGGTTTCAGCCGTATGCGGAGATGGAGGCGAAGGCGGCGTACATCTCTGCGTTCCAGGCCCAGGTGGTCTACGGGCTGCTGCAGACGCCGGCGTACGCGCGAGCACTGCTCGGGGTGCGCGAGGACGGCGACCTCGATGCCAAGGTGGCAGCGAGGCTGGACCGGCAGCGCATCCTGGACCGCGACGAACCCCCGGTGATGTGGGTGGTGTTGAGCGAGGCGGTGCTGCATCAGGAAGTCGGTGGGCGGGAGGTCATGCGGGAACAACTGGCGCATTTGCTGACGATGCAGCAGCGCAAGTGGCTGGACATCCAGGTGCTGCCGTTCGAGGCAGGCGCGCACACGGGGCTGATGGGCTCGTTCAACCTCCTGCGCTTCGCGAACGACCCGGAGATCGTCTACACCGAGGACTTCGTCCAGGGGCACATTACGATCACCTTCAGGCCGCTGCTCTCTCCCCCAGGGACTCGGCTGCCCTGATCGCCCGCGCGATGGAGGAACGTTATGCGAACCAATCCGAACCCAACGGGCGCAATCTGGCGTAAGTCCTCCTACAGCGGCGACACCGGAGGGGACTGCGTGGAAGTGGCAGCCCTCACCCCCCACATAGCCGTCCGCGACTCCAAGAACCCCTCCGCCGGGATCCTCACCCTCAGCCCGGCCGCCTTCTCCGCCTTCGTCCACGGGACCTCCGGCAGGCCTCGCGACTGAAGCGAAATTCGCGCGCGCCATCCACCGCCCCCGCAGTACCGTCCCCCGGTGATCGATGAGGACGGTTACTTCGGGGAGTCCGTCGCGGCGGGGTACGACGAGTCGTCGGCGGAGATGTTCGCGGCGGCGCGGCTGGATCCGGCCGTGGACCTGCTGGCGGAGCTTGCCGGAACGGGGCGCGTGCTCGAACTCGGCATCGGCACGGGACGGGTCGCTCTGCCGCTCGCGCGGCGCGGTGTCGAGGTGCACGGCATCGACATGTCCCAGGCGATGGTGCAGCGGTTGCGGGCCAAGCCCGGGGGTGACGCGATCGGCGTGACCATCGGGGACTTCGCGACGGCCAGGGTGGAGGGCAGCTTCTCGCTGGCGTACCTGGTCTTCAACACGATCATGAACCTGACCTCTCAGGACGCCCAGGTCGACTGTTTCCGCAACGTCGCCGAGCACCTCGAACCCGGCGGCCGTTTCGTCGTCGAGGTCGGCATCCCCGATCTGCGCAGGCTGCCGCCCGGGCAGAACGCCGTGCCGTTCCATGTCGGGGACGGACGGCTCGGGTTCGATCTCTACGACGTCGCCACCCAGTCGATGAGCTCGCACCACGTACGGGTCGACGGGGAGGGCCACGGCTCCTACCTCGCCGTCCCCTTCCGCTACGTCTGGCCCTCGGAGCTGGACCTGATGGCCCGCCTGGCCGGGATGCGGCTGCGCGACCGCTGGGAGGGCTGGACCCGCGAACCCTTCACCAGCGACAGCAGGCAGCATGTGTCGGTCTGGGAGAAGGCCCGCTGACGCTCACGCGGTGGCGGCCGCCGTCGCAGCGTGGATCGCGGTCAGGAGCGAGGCCCCCGCGATCATCGTCCATTTCCGGGTGGCGACCCCGATGACGGCATCGCCCACCAGCGCCGCGGCGGCCGCGCACAGGATGAGCGAGCCGGCGGGACCCGGCCAGGCGAGCGGTGCGACGAGGGCCGCCACGCCCAGGGGCACGCCCCTGGGCGCGTACATCCAGCCGATCGCCAGCCTCGTGACCACCGCACGGCAGATGACCGCAGCGGCGGTCGCGGCCATCCCCGCGGAACCCGCCGCCGACTGAGCCGCCGCCGGCCGGTTCGGCTGGAGTGAGGTCAGGAGACCGCCGCCTCCGGCAGGGACGTCTTCCTCCGCCCCACCTGCGTCCGCACCGCCCCCATGCTCGCGCCGATGACCAGGGCGATCGCCGCCGCCTGGACGGGGCTCAGGGTCTGGCCCAGGATGAGGAAACCGGCCGTCGCCGCGAGGGCCGGCTCCAGGCTCATCAGGATCGCGAAGGTGGGCGCGGGCAGGCGGCGCAGGGCCAGGAGCTCCAGGGTGTAGGGCAGGACCGACGACATGATCGCCACCGCGGAGCCCAGCGCGATCGTCACCGGGTCCGCCAGCTTCGTACCCGACTCGGCGATCCCCAGCGGCAGCATCAACAGCGCCCCCACACCCATCGCCAGCGCCAGCCCGTCCGCCTGCGGGAAGCGGCGGCCCGTGCGGGCGCTGAAGACGATGTACGCCGCCCACATGGCCCCCGCGCCCAGCGCGAAGGCGACGCCCATCGGGTCGAGGGCGCCGAAGTCGCCGCCGCCGAGCAGAAACACGCCCGCGAGGGCGAGCGCGGCCCACACGGCGTTGATCAGGCGGCGGGAGGCGAGGACGGAGAGGGCGAGCGGGCCGAGGACCTCCAGGGTGACCGCCGCGCCGAGCGGGATGCGGTCGACGGCCTGGTAGAACAAGCCGTTCATGGCGCCCAGGGTGACACCGAAGGCGAGCACCGTGCCCCAGTCGGTGCGCGAATGACCGCGCAGCCGGGGACGGCAGACCAGCAGCAGGACCACGGCTGCGGCGAGCAGGCGGAGGGTCACCACACCCAGCGCGCCCGCCCTCGGCATCAGGTTCACCGCCAGCGCCGCGCCGAACTGCACGGAGATGCCGCCCGACAGCACCAGGCCGATCGGGCCGAGCGAACCCCGGCCGCGCGGGGCCGCGGAGGCGGACGTCGTCGGCGCGGAAGTCGTCGTGCTGGGCGTGGTCACGGGCGGTCCAGGTGATCGGCTCGGGTTCGTTCAGCGTGCTGCACTGCAAGGTCTACGGTAATAGACTCGGTCAGGCGCGTGAACCCGTTTTGCAACTGTCCCGCATGGTGGACTCAGAACCACTGGGTGTGCTGGGGGTACTGGGGGAGGCCGCGGACCGGCGGGTAGAGGTAGCCGAGGAAGGCGGCGAAGGCGAGGAGCTGGCCGAGGGGCATCCGGCCGGTGGAGATCTCCCCGGCGCCGATGCCGATCACGCGGGCTTATGAAACCTGGCAGTCAGCCATGAGCCGCGGCCCCGGTCGCCGCCCCGCGGTCACTCGTCGCCGAGCGCCTCCGCCAGCACCTCTGCCAGATGCCGGCCCCGTACTCCTGCCAGCTGCTCCAGCTGGGTGCGGCAGGAGAAGCCGTCCGCGAGGACCACCGCCTCCTCGGGTGCCTGGCGCACCGCGGGCAGCAACTGCTCCTCCGCACAGGCCGACGACACCTCGAAGTGCCCCTTCTCGAAGCCGAAGTTGCCGGCGAGACCGCAGCAGCCGCCGGTCAGTTCGCCGGTGAGGCCCGCCGCCGCGCGCAGCCGACGGTCGGGGCCGTCGCCGAGGACCGCGTGCTGGTGGCAGTGGGTCTGGCCGGTGACCGGTCGGTCGAGCCGGGGTGGGGTCCAGTCGGGGGCGTACTTCTCCAGCGCCTCCGCGAAGGTCAGCACCGAGGCGGCGAGACGGGCGGCGCGCGGGTCGTCGTGCAGCAGCTCGGGCAGATCGGTGCGCAGGGCCGCGGCGCAGCTGGGTTCCAGGACGACGAAGGGCGCCCGGTCCTCGGGCTCCAGCGGGAGAAAGGGGTCGAGCATGTCGAGCGTGCGACGCAACACCTCACGGGCGAGGTCGAGTTGGCCGGTGGTGAGGTACGTCAGCCCACAGCAGGGGCGCTCGCGGCGGACCGGCCGGAAGGCGAGGGTGTAGGACGTGGCGCCGTCCTCGTCCACCGTCTCCCTGACGTTTCTCGGCATCCTCGGGATCGGCACCGGCGTCAGCCCGGCCGCCTCCAGGACCCGCACGGCGGCCTTCCCCACGTCCGGCGAAAGGTGCTCGGTGAAGGTGTCGGGCCACAGCAGCACGGGCTTGCCCGAAGACTCCTCCTCGTACTCCAACCCCACCTCCCGGATCATGCGCCGCACCCGCGCCCTGGCCCGGCGTCCGTACCACCGGGTGAACGTCTCCGACGCGACCCGGGGCAGCTCCCGCTCGGGCGCGATCCCGCCCAGCCGCTTGGCCAGGGCCGCGAGCGGCCGTACGGCAGCCAGGGAGTTGACCAGCCACGCCACCCTTGTCCGCGTCACCCAGCGCAGCCACAACGGCAGCCACCCCATGCTGTAGTGCGCGGCCGGGCGGCGCCGGCCCTCGTAGTGGTGATGGAGGAACTCCGCCTTGTACGTGGCCATGTCGACCTCGACCGGGCAGTCGGAGCGGCAGCCCTTGCAGGACAGGCACAGGTCCAGCGCGTCCCGGACCTCCGTGGACCGCCAGCCGTCGGTGACCAGTTCACCGGCGAGCATCTCGTGCAGCAGCCGGGCACGCCCGCGTGTGGAGTGCTCCTCCTCGCCGGTCGCCCGGAAGGACGGGCACATCACGGACGCGCCGGCCGCAGCGGTCGTACGGCACTTGGCGACCCCGACGCAGCGCCGTACCGCCGCCGAGAAGTCGCCGCCGTCCGCCGGGTAGCCGAAGGCCACGTCGACCGGCTCGCGGGGCAGGACGGAGAAGCGGAGGTCGGCGTCCAGGGGCGCGGGACGGACCAGGACGCCGGGGTTGAGCAGGTCGTCCGGGTCCCAGACACCCTTCGCGCGCTCGAAGAGGGCGACCAGATCAGACCCGTACATCCTCGGCAGCAGTTCGGCCCGCGCCAGCCCGTCGCCGTGCTCCCCGGACAGCGAACCGCCGTGTGCCACCACCAGGTCGGCCAGTTCCTCCGAGAAGCGCCGGAAGCGGCCGACGCCCGTCTCGGTGAGCAGGTCGAAGTCGATGCGAACGTGGATGCAGCCGTCGCCGAAGTGACCGTACGGGGTGCCGCGCAACCCATGGGAGGACAGCAGAGAACGGAAGTCCCGCAGATAAGCGCCCAGTCGCGCGGGCGGCACCGCGCAGTCCTCCCACCCGGGCCAGGCCTCGCTGCCGTCCGGCATCCGCGTGGCCGTACCGCTCGCGTCCTCCCGGATCCGCCACAGCGCCCGCTGCCCTGCCGGCTCGGTGACGACCAGCGAGTCCACGACGTCGGCGGCCCGCACGATCGCCTCGGCACGCGCGCGTGCCTCCGCCTCCGACTCCCCGCCCGTCTCGACGAACAGCCAGGCGCCGCCCCTGGGCAGACCGGCCGAGGCAGGCACCAGATCGGCCGCCATCCCCTCCACCGTGAGCGGCCCGTACGGCAACAGGCCCGCCGCCGCCTCGGCCGCCGCGCTCTCGTCCCCGTACGCCAGCACGGCGAGCGCACGCGCGCGGGGTGCCTCGACCAGCCGTACGACCGCCTCCGTGAGCACCCCCAGGGTGCCCTCGCTGCCGCAGAACGAGCGGGCGACGTCGGCGCCCTTCTCGGGCAGCAGGGCGTCCAGCGCATAGCCGGAGATACGGCGGGGCAGCTCCGGAAAACCGGTCCGCAACAGCGCCAACTCCCCCTCCACCAGCGCCCGAAGCCCCTCCGGAGCACCCGCCCACCCGCCCCCGAGCGTCAGCCGCGCCCCGCGCGCGGTGACCACATCCAACTCCCGCACACTGTCCGCCGTCGTCCCCCAGGCCACCGAGTGCGAGCCGCAGGAGTTGTTCCCGATCATCCCGCCGAGCGTGCACCGGCTGTGCGTCGACGGATCCGGCCCGAAGCGCAGCCCGTACGCGCCGGCGGCCTCCTGCAGCCGGTCCAGCACGAGCCCCGGCTGCACGACGGCCGTACGCGCCTCGGGATCGATCGACACCAGCCGGTTCATGTGCCGGGTGAAGTCCAGCACCACACCGACGCCCGTCGCCTGTCCGGCGATCGACGTGCCCCCGCCGCGCGCCACCACCGGCACCCCGTGCTCCCGGCACACCGCCAGCACCGCCGCCACGTCCTCGGCATCCCGGGGAGCCACCACCCCGAGCGGCACGCGCCGGTAGTTGGACGCGTCCATGGTGACCAGCGCCCGGGACGTGACGTCGAAGCCGACCTCACCCCGGACGGCCGCGCGCAGCCCCGCCTCGAGATCCGTCATGCACCCAGCATGCATCCCACCACTGACAGTCACGACGACCCTGTCCACCCGGACTTCGGCGGAATCCGTGAACGCCTCCAGAACCTTCCCAATTCGATCACGAACTCCCATATAGTGACCGCCAGTTGAGCATCTGGTGTCGCTACTCGCCCAGGGACACGACCGGAACGACCGGCACGACCAGCACGACCGGAACGACCGAGCACCCCGACCGAGGACCCGATACATGACCGCCCCCACCGAGCGCCCCACCCTGCGCCGTGTCGCACCCGCCCCGCTGCTCACCGCCCTGCTGGCCGCGCTCGCGGTGGCCGGCGCGGTCGCCCGCGTACGGGAGTCCGAGCGTGTCCCGGTCGCCGTCGGCGCGGGCGCGGGCGCGGTCCTGCTCGTCGTGGCCGTGGCCGTGGCCGCCCACGCGGTCCAGACGACCCGCTTGACCCGGCGCCGGCTGGAGGCCCTCACCGCGGACACCGGACGCCTGCTGCAGGACCGGATCCGGCAGAGCGCGGAGTTCGACCAGGAGCGGGTACGGCTCACCGAGGAACTCACCCGTGAACGAGCCCGGGTGGCCGCCGACATCGCCAAGGAACGGGCCCGACTGGCCGCGGAGTTCACCCACGACCGCGCTCGCCTGGCCGCCGAGAACGAACACCTGGCCGAACAGGCGCGCCGGGCCGAGCACGACCGGGCCACCGCCCTCGCGGCCACCGCCAACGCGGCGAGCCGGATGCAGGCCCTGGCCACAAGCACGCTCGCCGACCTCCGTGCCATGGAGGAACGCCACTCCGACGAGGACGTCCTCGCCGACCTGCTCCACCTCGACCACCGCACCGCCCAGGCGGGCCGGCTCGCCGACTCCGTCGCGGTCCTGGCGGGCGCCCGCTCCGGCCGCCGCTGGGCCCGCCCGATCGCCATGGAGTCGATCCTGCGCGGCGCGATGGGCCGGATCAGCGGCTACCAACGCGTGCGCGTGCACTCCGCCAGCGGGGCCGCGGTCGCCGGACACGCCGCCGAGGGCGTGATGCACGCGCTCGCCGAACTCCTCGACAACGCGGCCAATTTCTCCCCGCCGACCGCCGAGGTGCACGTCTACGTCGAGGAGGTCCCGGCCGGCGTCATCGTGTCCATCGAGGACAGCGGCCTGGTCATGAGCGAGGTGCAGTTACGCCGAGCCGAAAAGGCGGTCTCCGGCGACACGGAGGGCCTCGGCGGCCTCTCGGGCACCCGCCTGGGCCTCGCGGTGGTGGGCCGCCTGTCCCGCAAGCACGGCCTCAAGATCTCCTACCGCCCCTCCGCCCGCGGCGGCACAGGCGTCCTCCTGCTCGTCCCCCAGGACATCCTCCACGCACCCCCGAACAACCTCACGGAGCCCACCGGGACCAGCCCCCAGCCCCACCCGGGGATGCCGGCGGACGGAAAGCCGTGGCCATCCACCAGCGAACCCCACCAGCCCACCACCGAACCGGACCCCACCCCCACCCGCACCCGGGACACCACCTTCCCCGACGGCCTCCCAAGACGCCGCCGAGGCCAGGCACTGGCCAAGGCCGAACGCAACAGCGCACGTACCACCGCACCGGACCCCGCCGCCCCCGTCCCCCTGGACGACCCGCTGACCCGGGCCGCCCGCTTCCGCCGAGCCGTCCGAGGCTCCCTCTCCGACCAAGGCGGCACCGACGACGAACCCGCGGCCGCAGACGCGCAGGAGCGGGTCGTGGCGGTGCGGCGCAGCCCGCCGCTTACGCGTCCTGGACTCCCCGAACCGGACCCGCAGGCGTCAAATCCGTCGGCGGCGGGCTCGCCGTACCGCCACGACCCCGACCCACGACACACCCCAGGGGCGCGGGGAACTGCGCGAGAAACCCCAACGCACCCGCACCCGCACGACCAGCCCTCAGACGCGAAAGGCTCCCCCACCTCATGACCGGCACGAGCACCGCCGACGAGAAGCTCACCTGGCTCATCGAGGCCCTACTGGAGCGCACCCCCGGCGCGCGGCACGCCCTCGTCCTGTCACGGGACGGCCTGAAGCTGTGCCGCACACCGGAACTGACCGTCGACCAGGCCGACCAGCTCGCGGCGATCGCCGCCGGCATCCAGTCCCTGTCGCACGGCGCCTCCATGGAGTTCGGCGACGGCAGCGGAGGCGTGCGCTCGGCGATGACGGAGTTCTACGGCGGCGTCCTGTTCATCGTGGAGGCGGGCGACGGCGCTCACCTGGCCGTGATCACCGCCGAGGACGCGGACGCGGGCCTGGTCGGCCACAACATGAGCGAACTCGTGGAGCAGCTGGGCGAACACCTGTCCGCGCGGCCCCGGACCTCATGAGCCGCCCCGGCAGGGACGACTCACCCGACCGCCTGTACACCCTCACCGGAGGCCGCGCCCACTCCGCTCCGGACAGCCCCTTCGACCTGGTGACCCTCGTCATCGCCGAGTCCGCCCCGGCCCCCGGCATGCAGTCGGAGCACGCACGGATCCTGCAGATCACCCAACGCCCCACCCCCCTGGTGGAGTTGGCCGCCAAGATGAAACTCCCGGTGAGCATCACCAAGATCCTGCTGTCCGACCTCCTCGCGGCGGGCCACGTCAGGGCCCGCCACCCGAACAAGGCCGCGGTCATCGACCCCGACGTCCTGGAACAGGTACTCCTTGGACTCCGCAACCTCTGACCCCCGCACCACCCCCACCCCGACAACCACCCCCAATCCCCCTCCCGTCCCCCTACCCCCCGTCCCCCTCACCGGCTCCGGATTCCAGACCGAACCGGCCGAGCTGTACCGGCGGATGCGCCGCGAGCACGGCGCCGTGACCCCGGTCCTGCTGGACGGCGACGTACCGGCATGGCTGGTGCTCGGATACCGCGAGCTCCACCAGGTCACCGGCGACCCCGTGCTGTTCAGCCGCGACTCCGGCCTGTGGAACCAGTGGGACCGCATCCCCGACGACTGGCCCCTGCTCCCGATGATCGGCCGCAGGCAGCCGTCGATCCTCTACACCGTCGGCGAACGCCACCGCGAACGCGCCGCGATGATCAGCAACGCCCTGGAGTCCGCCGACCCCGCCGAACTACGCGGTTACGCCGAGAGGTTCGCCGACCAGCTGATCGACGCCCTGTGCTCCAAGGGCCGGGCGGACCTCGTCGCCGAGTACGCCATGCTGCTCCCGGTGCGGGTCCTGGCCCGGCTCTTCGGCTTCCCGGACGAGCAGGGACCGGGCCTGGTGGCCGCGCTCAACGACATGATCGACGGCCGGGAGCGGGCGATCGCCGGGCAGACCCATCTGGCCACGTCCATGGCCCGGTTGGTGGCCCAGCGACGGGCCGCGCCCGCCGACGACGTCGTGTCACGGATGCTCGCCGACCGCGGCGGATTCACCGACGAGGAGATCATCCAGGACCTCATGGTGATGATGGCGGCGGGCCATCAGCCGACCGCCGACTGGATCGGCAACTCCCTGCGGCTGATGCTGACCGACGACCGGTTCGCGGCCTCCCTGTTCGGCGGCCGCAACAGCGTCGCCGACGCCATGAACGAGGTGCTGTGGGAGGACGCACCCACGCAGAACGTGGCCGGCCGCTGGGCCTCGCGGGACACCCTGCTCGGCGGCCGCCGCATCCGGGCCGGGGATCTGCTGGTGCTCGGTCTGCAGGGCGCCAACTCCGACCCGCAGGTCCGCACCGACGGCTCCGAACTCACCGGCGGCAACGGCGCGCACTTCTCCTTCGGACACGGCGAGCACCGCTGCCCGTTCCCGGCGCAGGAGGTCGCCGAGGTCATCGCACGCACGGCCATCGAGGTCGTACTGGACCGCCTGCCCGACATCGACCTGGCCGTCCCACCCCGGTCCCTCACCCGCCGCCCCTCACCCTGGCTACGCGGCCTGACGGGCCTGCCGGTCCACTTCACCCCCGTACCCGTGCTCTGACGCGCCGCGCACACCCACGCCCCGGCACATCCGCACCCCCGCGACCGCCCTGGGAGGCACCCGCATGACGACGACCGGTATCGAAGGCAGCCGTACGCAAGAGACCCGCATCGCGCTGGACCCCTTCGTCGGCAACCTCGACGAGGAGAGCGCGAGGCTCCGCGCGGCGGGACCGCTGGCCGCCGTGGAACTCCCCGGCGGCGTCCCGGTCTGGGCGGTCACCCACCACGCCGAGGCCAAGCAGCTGCTCACCGACCCGCGTCTGGTGAAGGACATCACCGTCTGGGGTGCCTGGCAGCGGGGCGAGATCCCCCCGGACTGGCCGCTGATCGGCCTCGCCAACCCCGGCCGCTCCATGCTCACCGTGGACGGCGCCGACCACCGCCGTATGCGCACCCTGGTGGCCCAGGCGCTCACCCCGCGCCGGGTGGAGGAGATGCGCGACCGGATCACCGAGCTGACCGAAAGCCTCCTGGACGGCCTCGACGCCGACCTGCGCGGCGACCACAGCGGTGACCACAGCGGCGACCACCCCGACGACCTCCGCAACGGCCGCACGGCTGACGTCGTCGACCTGAAGGCGGCCTTCGCCTACCCCCTGCCCATGTACGTCATCGCCGACCTCATGGGCATCGACGAGACCCGGTTGCCCCGCCTGAAGGAGCTGTTCGAGAAGTTCTTCTCGACACAGACCCCGCCCGAGGAGGTCATCGCCACCCTCACCGAACTCGCGGGCATCATGGCGGCCACCGTCGCCGCCAAGCGCGCCGAGCCCGGCGACGACCTCACCTCCGCCCTGATCCTGGCCTCCGAGAACGGCGACCACCTCACCGACGAGGAGATCGTCTCCACGCTGCAGCTGATGGTCGCGGCGGGCCACGAGACGACGATCTCCCTCATCGTCAACGCGGTGCTCAACCTGTCACTCCACCCGGACCAGCGATCCCTGGTGCTGTCCGGGGAGGCCGACTGGTCGCAGGTGATCGAGGAGACCCTGCGCCACTCCACCCCCACCTCCCACGTCCTGATCCGCTTCGCGACCGAGGACGTTCGGATCGGCGACCGGGTGCTGCCCGCGGGCGACGCGCTGATCGTGTCGTACGCCGCCATCGGCCGCGACGAGCAGGCGCACGGCCCGACGGCGGGCGAGTTCGACATCACCCGCGCCTCCGCCAACCGCCACATCTCCTTCGGCCACGGTCCCCACGTCTGCCCGGGCGCCGCCCTCTCCCGCCTCGAGGCCGACGTGGCCCTCCCGGCCCTGTACAGCCGCTTCCCGGACCTGGACCTGGCGGTCCCGCCCGCCGAACTCCGCCACAAGCCGGTGGTGACCCAGAACGACCTGTTCGCCCTGCCGGTCCGCCTGACCTCGTAGATCTGCAAGAAGGTGGTGCATTCCGACAAGTCCACGGGCCGGAGAACCCGTCTCATCGAACGGACACGTTTCCGTCCGGTTTCGCCGAAGAGATACCCTCCGGCTCGTGGCTGAGATCCAGATTCCCGCTGACATCAAGCCCGCCGACGGTCGATTCGGCGCGGGCCCCTCCAAGGTGCGGACGGACGCGCTGGACGCGCTGGCCGCCACCGGTACCTCCCTCCTCGGCACCTCCCACCGCCAGGCTCCGGTGAAGAACCTGGTCGGCAAGGTGCGCGAGGGGATCTCCCAGCTGTTCTCGCTCCCGGACGGCTACGAGGTCGTCCTCGGCAACGGCGGCTCGACGGCGTTCTGGGACATCGCGACCCACGGACTGATCGAGAACAAGTCCCAGCACCTCACCTTCGGCGAGTTCAGCTCGAAGTTCGCCAAGGCGTCCAAGCTGGCCCCGTGGCTGGCCGAGCCGACCGTGATCAGCAGCGACCCGGGCACGCACCCGGAGCCGGTCGCCGAGGCGGGCGTCGACGTCTACGCCTTCACGCACAACGAGACCTCCACCGGTGTCGCCATGCCGATCCAGCGCGTGGCCGGCGCCGACGAGGGCGCCCTGGTCCTGGTCGACGCCACCTCCGGCGCCGGCGGCCTGCCGGTGGACGTCAGCGAGACGGACGTCTACTACTTCGCCCCGCAGAAGTCCTTCGCCTCCGACGGCGGCCTGTGGATCGGCGTCTTCTCCCCGGCCGCGATCGAGCGCGCCGAGCGGATCCACGCCTCCGGCCGTCACGTCCCGGAGTTCTTCAGCCTGCCGACGGCGATCGACAACTCCCGCAAGAACCAGACGTACAACACCCCGGCGCTCGCGACTCTCTTCCTGCTCAACCAGCAGCTGGAGTGGATCAACGGCCAGGGCGGTCTGGACTGGGCGGTGCGCCGCACGGCCACGTCCGCGCGCACGCTGTACGGCTGGGCGGAGGACGTGAAGTTCGCGACCCCGTTCGTCGCCGACCCGGCCAAGCGCTCCCAGGTCATCGGCACGATCGACTTCGCGGACGAGATCGACGCGGCCGCCGTCGCCAAGGTGCTGCGCGCCAACGGCATCGTCGACACCGAGCCCTACCGCAAGCTGGGCCGCAACCAGCTGCGCGTCGCGATGTTCCCGGCGATCGACCCGTCGGACGTCGAGGCCCTCACGAAGTGCGTCGACTACGTGATCGAAAAGCTGTGATCGAGAAGCTGTGATCGAGAAGCTGTAACTCCCTGGTCAACTCCCTTAGGTGCGCAGCTTGTTGCAGGGCCCTGTCGGTGACAGGGCCCTCGCTGTTGGGTACGGCCGGGGCATGAACAGACCGATACCGGGCACCGTCCAGGTCGCCGTGCGCCACATCCTCAGCGACAAGGTCACGGGCTTCCTCGTCCGCACCCGACACATCACCTGGAAGGACAGCATCTTCCGGGTACGCCGCCCGCAGTCGGGCAAGCAGTCCGTCGAGCTCACCTGCCCCGTCTGCGACGCGTCGCTGCTCGCCGAGGTCCGCACCGAGGCCCGCACCCTCAGGACCCGCACCATTCTGCTCGTCCTGTTCGCGATCAGCGTGATCGTCTTCTTCGCGGCCTTCGCCTACGCCGTCCACGAGGGCGGCAAGACACTGCCCGAAGGCCAGTCGCTGCCGACCCTGTTCCCCGTCAGCATCGTCGCGATCGCCGTCTCGTTCGTGTCCGCCCCCGTCTTCTTCATCCAAGGCCGCGCCTACAACGGCGTCAGCCTCCTCGACCCCCCAAACCACGCCGCCTCCACGGGCTCAGGCCGGTGCGGAACTGACCGTTGGAAACGCCGTCGCGGGCGCCCGGTGACTGGACCGGGCGCCCCTTGCTCAGGCCGCCGTGAGAGGGCGGCGCGGCCCGCTCGTCGGAACCCCGCGCGTCCTAGCGACGCCGGCCCAGCCGCCGGATCCCGAACACGGCCGCCGCCGCGACCACCACCGCCAGCGCGCCGATCTTGACGTTGCCGCCGAGGCCCCCGCCGCTCGACCCGGAGGCGTCCGAACTCCCGCCCGCAGCCGGTGACTTGGAGTCGTCGCCCGGTACGTCCTCGGCCTGCACGGGGCTGTCCTCGCCCTCGCTGCCGTACAGGAGCTTGGTGCCGTCCGGGGAGTAGCTGACGGACTCGCCCTGACCCTGCAACGGCACGTCCAGCCGGCCCTCGCGCTTGATCTTCCCGCCGTTCCAGGCGTAGTAGATCCCGCCGAAGTAGCCGCGCACGGCGAGCTGTCTGCCGTTCGGGGAGATGGCCGCGTCGGTGGCCCAGAGGTCGACGGGGGCGACGGGCCGGAAGATGTTGCTGCCCGAGGAGGAGAGCTTGGCCGGGCCTTCGTAGAGATGTCCGCCGTTCTCGTTCTTGTCGATGATGTACGCGCGGCCGGTCTTCGGGTCGACGACCAGCGACTCGGCGTTGCGCGCCCCGTCCGAGTACTTCACCACGTACTGCGTGGCCTTGATCGTCTGGTCGACGAGCTTCTTCGGCTCGGGCAGCCGGTAGATCCACACGTACGGCCATTTGCCGCCGAGGTTGTCCCCGATGTCGCCGACGTAGATCTCGTTGTTCGGCCCGATGGAGATGGCCTCGACGTCACGCGGCCGGCCGACACCGCTGAGGGTGATCCTGGCGACGGTCTTGCCGGTCGCGCTGTCGACGGCGTAGATGTACGGCCCGTCGCTGCTGTCGTTGTGGGTCCAGTAGATCCCGGGGTGGAGATGGGAGGCGGCGAGCCCGCTGGACTCCTTGATGCGCGGGTCCGTGATGGTGAACCCCTTGTCCCCCTTGCCGTCGGCGGCGGAGGCGGGCACGGCGAAGACGCCCACGAGCAGGACCCCGGCGAGAAGAGCGAACGGTCGGCGCATGTCCCCAAGCCTGCCATCCCAGGGGCCGGTTCACCGGGCACGCCCCTCGCGCCCACCGTGGTGGGCCTCACACCCCGACCGTCCGCTTGATCCCGCCCTGATCGTCCATCATGAGCGGATGCTTAGGTTCATGCCGGTCGGCGACTCCATGACGATCGGGAGCGCGGGCGAACACACCTGGCGGTACCGCTTGTGGCAGCACCTGCGCGAGACGTACGGCGACTCGTTCGCCCTGGTCGGTCCGCGCGAGACGCTGCACGACAAGGCGACGGACGCGCCGACGTCGTACGAGTACGCGGACCCCGACTTCCCGCGCGCCCACCTGGCCGGCTGGGGCGAGGGCTGGGTGCACATGGCTCCGCTGATCGGCGAGGCGGTCCGCACGCACCGGGCGGATGTGCTGCTGGTGTCGCTCGGCCTGATCGACCTGGGCTTCTACACGAACGCGGAGCAGACGGCGGACAACGTACGGGCCTTCGTCGAGGAGGCGAGGTCGGCCAGGCCCCGGGTCCGGATGGCCGTCCTGCCGGTGATCCCGAACATCCGCGCGACCGCCGACGAGCCGTTCGCGGCTCAGGTGACCCTCTTCAACGAGCTGCTGGCCAAGACCCTCGCGGACCTGGACGAACCCCGCTCCCCCCTCCTCCTGGTCTCGCCCCCGCCCTCGTACGACATCCACCTCGACACCTACGACGGCACCCACCCGAACGCGAGCGGCGAACACAAGATCGCGGCGGCCTTCGCGGACGCCATGCACCAGGCGTGGGACATGGGGGAGCCCTACGCGACGTAGTCGTCTTCCCCTCCGCGTGCCCTGGTGACCGTGCGTATCGTTGGACCGCGCGGCTGTACCTGTCCGTGGGGCAGCCGGGGAGGAGCGCCACGATGACCGTCCTTGAAGACAGGATCGAGATGGCCGACCACAGCGGCGAGCTGACCTTGGACACGTTGTTCGAGTCGCTTGAGCGGACCCCCGAGGGCTACAAGGTCGAGATCGTCGAGGGGGTCGTCTTCATGACGCCGCAGCGGGACACGCACTGGGAGATCATCTTGGACATCGTCGAGCAACTGCGCACCAAGTACCCGCGCAGGCGCGTGAAGTCCGATGTCCGGATCGACTACTAAGGACGTCGAGTTCGTGGCCGACGTCATCTCGAAGGGCACGGCGCACAACGACTACGGGTCCAAGAAGGCCGCCTACGCCGTCGCCGACGTCCCCGTCTACCTCATCGCCGACCCCTACCAGGGCAAGTGCCACTTGTTCACCCAGCCCAAGGACGGCGACTACATGACGGAGACGACCGTCAGCTTCGGAGGGGACGTCGACCTCACCCTCACGGACCTCGGCCTCACCCTGAAAACGGATGAGTTCCCCCGCGACTGACTGACAGAATCCGGTCCATGGCGATCATCCACAACACCACCGTCAAGCCCACCAAGCTGGAACTGCTCACCGCCTGGCTGCCGACCCGGCCGTGGTATGTGGGAAACGGGACTCCGGAGCTGAGCAAGGCCGGCGGGTTCCGGCTGGACGATCCGGAGGGTGAGGTCGGGATCGAGTTCATGGTGGTCGTCGACAGCTCCGGCCCCGAGCCGACCGCCTACCACGTGCCCCTCACCTACCGCGGCGCCCCTCTCCCCGGCGCCGAGGGCGCCCTCGTCGGCACCATGGAGCACGGCGTCCTGGGCCCCCGCTGGGCCTACGACGGCTGTCACGACCCGGTGCTGTACGCCCAGCTCCTCGCGCTGATCGAGGGCCACGTCCAGGCCCAGGCCCAGAGCGTCACCGACACCCCCGACCACGAGGTCACCCGCTCCTTCACGGGCGCCGGCCTCCCCTCCCCCGACTGGCCCGTCACCGTCACCGACGACCAGGACGGCACCATCCTCGGCGAAGCCCTCCACCTCCGCCGGGTCCTGCGTCCCGCCGCCCCGGACACCGCCCCCGAGGGAGCCACCGGTCATGTCATCGGCGCCTGGCAGTCCCCGGACGGCACCCGCGCCCGAGCCGTGTTCGCGTTCCTGAAGCCGGTCTCCCAGAAGCCCCTTGCCTAGAGCGCACTCCACGCCGTTGGCTAGGTGGTCATGAAGTACACGCAGCTCGGACGCACGGGACTCAAGGTCAGCCGACTCGTCCTCGGCACGATGAACTTCGGACCGCAGACGGACGAGGCCGACAGCCACGCGATCATGGACGCGGCGCTGGACGCCGGCATCAACTTCTTCGACACGGCGAACGTGTACGGCTGGGGCGAGAACAAGGGCCGTACCGAATCGATCATCGGCAACTGGTTCGCCAAGGGCGGTGAGCGGCGCGACAAGGTCGTCCTCGCCACCAAGGTGTACGGCAACATGGCCGCCGACGGCGAGTCGTGGCCGAACCACGACAAGCTCTCCGCCGTCAACATCCGGCGGGCGGTGGACGCGAGCCTCAAGCGGCTCCAGACGGACTACATCGACGTCTACCAGTTCCACCACGTCGACCGCGCCACCCCCTTCGAGGAGATCTGGCAGGCGATCGACACCCTGGTCACCCAGGGCAAGATCCTCTACGTCGGGTCCTCGAACTTCCCCGGCTACAAGATCGCCCAGGCCAACGAGATCGCCGCCCGGCGCGGCGGCACCATCGGCCTCGTCAGCGAGCAGTGCCTCTACAACCTCGCCGAGCGCCGCGCCGAGATGGAGGTCATCCCGGCCGCGCAGGAGTACGGCCTCGGGGTGATCCCCTGGTCGCCGCTGCACGGCGGTCTGCTGGGCGGTGTGATCAAGAAGGAGGTCGAGGGCGGACGCCGGGCGAGCGGCCGGGCCGCGGACTCCCTCGCCAACACCACCATCCGCGCGCAGATCCAGGCGTACGAGGACCTGCTGGACAAGCACGGCGTCGAGCCGGGTGAGGCTGCTCTCGCCTGGCTGCTCACCCGCCCCGGGGTGACCGGCCCGATCGTCGGCCCGCGCACGGCGCAGCAGCTGGAGTCCGCCCTGCGTGCGGTCGAGCTGGAGCTGAGCGAGGAACTGCTGGCCGGCCTCGACGAGATCTTCCCCGGCCCGGGCCCCTCCCCGGAGGCCTTCGCCTGGTAGGCGGCACGGCGGTGTGGCGGCGGTCGGCTCGACTACTTTCGGAGCGCCGCCGCCAACGCCACCACCACGAACAACAGCACGAGCACACCGGCCATGATCCGGTTCCGGGTCTTCGGGTCCACGTATCCGAGCCTAACCGGCCCCTCCGAGCGCCCAGCGGGCGACCGCCTCGTAACGGGGCTGCTCGCCCGGCACCCCGGACTTCGGCAGGTTGCTGCGCACGAGCACGAGTTCGGAGACCGTCCAGGTGCGGCTCGTGAAGTCCGACAGGGCCGTCAGATACGGCCGTACGTCCCTCGCGTCCCGGCCCCGCGCGACCGTCAGATGGGGCTTGTAGCGCCGGTGCTCCCCCATGTCCACTCCGGCCTTGCGCCCGGCAGCCTCCGCCCGGTCCGCCAGCAGCCGCAGCTCCTGTGTCTGGCCCTCGGCCCCCGCCCACAGCACCCGCCCGTGCCCGAACTGCCCGCCACCCCGCAGCGCCAGCGCGAAGGCCCCCGACCGCCGGGCCGCCCGTTCCAGCCGGTCCGACAGTTCCGGCACGACGTCGTCGTCGACCTCGCCGTAGAAGGCCAGGGTGAAGTGCCACCCCGGCCGCCCGGTCCAGCGCAGGCCTTCCCCGCCCGGCAGCTTCCGCAACTCGTCCACCGCGGCGGCCAGTTCACCTGTGACGTTCTCGGGGGGCAGCACGGCGGCGAAGAGTCTCATGGGGCCAGTCTCGCCGCCATGTCCATGCGTGACCCGGTCACCGTACGTATCGTTGTCCTGCGCGGCTGTCCGTGACCGAGCGGCATCCGGGGAGGAGCGCGACTCCCGCACCTCACGCCGCCGGGGCCAGCTGCTCCTGCTCCTCGCGCGGCACGAACCGGACGACCGGGTGGCCCCGGTGCCAGCCGAGGGCGAGGCGGAGGTTGCCGACGCGGGCCAGGACCAGGCCGACGACGAGCGCCGCGCCCGCCGCGATCGCGCCGCCGACCGCAAGACCCGCCCGGACGCCGTAGGTGTCGGTGATCCAGCCGGCGATGGGCGCGCCGATCGGGGTGCCGCCCATGAACACCATCATGTAGAGCGACATCACCCGGCCGCGCATGGCCGGATCGGTGCCCATCTGTACCGTGGTGTTGGCGGTGACGTTGACCGTCATGCCGAACATGCCGATCGGCACCATGATCAGGGCGAAGAGCCACAGCGACGGCGCCACGGCCGCCACCAGCTCCAGCGCGCCGAAGGCCACCGCCGCGGCGATCATCACCCGCATCCGGGCGGTGCCGCGCCGGGCCGCGAGCAGGGCGCCGACCAGGGAGCCGACCGCCATCAGCGTGTTGAAGGCGCTGTAGGAACCGGCTCCGGCGTGGAAGACGTCGTCCGCGAAGGCCGACAGGTACACCGGGAAGTTGAAGCCGAAGGTGCCGATGAACCCGATCAGGACGATGGTCCAGATCAGGTCGGGGCGCCCGGCCACGTACCGCAGGCCCTCCCGCAGCTGGCCCTTCCCGCGCGGGGCTCGCTGGACGGTGTGCAGCTCGCGCGCCCGCATCAGCAGCAGGCCCGCGATCGGCGCGGCGAACGACAGCCCGTTGAAGAGGAACGCCCAGCCGGTGCCCACGCCGGTGATCATCACGCCGGCGACGGCGGGGCCGACGAGGCGCGCGGACTGGAAGTTGGCGGAGTTCAGGCTGACCGCGTTCTGCAGCTGGTCCGGGCCGACCATCTCGGAGACGAAGGACTGCCGGGCCGGGTTGTCGACGACCGTGGCGAGACCGACGGCGAACGCGGCGAGGTAGACGTGCCAGACCTGGACATGGCCGGAGAGCGTGAGCAGCGCCAGCGCGATGCCGGTGAGGGCCATCGCGGACTGGGTGAACAGCAGCGCGGGGCGCTTGGGCAGCCGGTCGACGAGGACACCGCCGTAGAGACCGAAGAGCAGCATCGGCAGGAACTGCAGGGCGGTGGTGACGCCGACGGCGGTCGCGGAGCCGGTGAGGCTGAGGACCAGCCAGTCCTGGGCGATGCGCTGCATCCAGGTGCCGATGTTCGAGACGACCTGGCCGGCGAAGAAGAGCCGGTAGTTACGGATCCTCAGGGAGCTGAACATCGAGGACTTGCGGGGGGCTGCGGGGGCGGGCGGGGAGGTGTGGGGGGTGGTCGGTGCGGGGGCGGATTCTGCTCCGGGTCCCGAACTCAAAGGGTTCGCCTCCTCTTTTCATTGCTCGTTCGCCTCCGGGGAGCTCCAGCCGGTGTCGACGCTCCCCTCCGGCTCACTCGCGTGCGACGTACTGCTTGCTTACAGGTGTGCGAGCTTCTCCAGCACGGGGGCGGCGGCGCGCAGTTTGGCCCACTCGTCCTCGTCCAGGCCCTCGACGAGGCCCGCCAGGAACGCGTTCCGCTTGGCTCGGCTCTCCGCGAGCATGGCCTCGGCCTGCTCGGTCTTGGTGACGACCTTCTGGCGCCGGTCCTCGGGGTGCGGCTCCAGCCGGACCAGTCCCTTGGCCTCCAGCAGCGCGACGATGCGGGTCATCGACGGCGGCTGCACGTGCTCCTTGCGGGCGAGCTCGCCCGGCGTGGCACTGCCGCAGTTCGACAGGGTGCCCAGCACCGACATCTCGGTGGGGCTCAGCGACTCGTCGACGCGCTGGTGCTTGAGCCGACGGGACAGCCGCATGACGGCGGAGCGAAGGGCGTTCACGGCGGCACCGTCGTCGCCATGGGTGAGGTCCGACATGTCTTTAGCGTAACTCATTACTCTCGCTAAACAAGCTGGCGCGCAGGCAGATTCCCGTGACCCTGGCCACTGAAACGAGAGCTTCACCCGTACGAGTGAGACGACGCGGGAAAGTGACCGCTCGACGGAACCCGCCAGCGACCCTCGTCCCATGGGGACAGAAGTGCTCAGCCTGCGAATAGACCGGGAGCTGCTGGAGCGGCTCAGGGACCACGCGTCCAAAAGGGGAATGAGCGTCCAGGACTATGTCGTCCGGACGCTCATTCGTGATGACTTCGACGAGCGGTTCCAGACCGCCGTCGAGGAGACCGAGAGGTTCTACGGGGTCACGTGAGCCCCAGGGCCGGCATCAGGTAGTAGAAGCCGAACACCGCCGCGACGACGTACATCGGCACCGGGACCTCCCGGCCCCGGCCGGCCGCCAGCCGCAGGACGGCGAAGGTGATGAAGCCCATGCCGATGCCGTTGGTGATCGAGTAGGTGAAGGGCATCATCACCATCGTCACGAAGGCCGGGATCGCGAGCGTGTAGTCGGCCCAGTCGATCTCCTTGACCGATCCGGCGAGGATCAGGAAGCCGACCGCAAGCAGCGCCGGGGTGGCCGCCTGGGAGGGGACCATGGTGGCGACGGGGGTCAGGAACAGCGCCACGGCGAACAGCGCGCCGGTGACGACGTTCGCGAAGCCGGTACGGGCCCCTTCGCCGACGCCGGCCGTGGACTCCACGAAGCAGGTGGTGGCCGAGGAGGAGCTGGCGCCGCCGGCGGCGACCGCGATGCCGTCCACGAACAGCACCTTGTTGATGCCGGGCATCTCGCCCTTGGCGTTGGTCAGCTTGGCCTCGTCGCTGACGCCCATGATCGTGCCCATCGCGTCGAAGAAGCACGACAGCAGCACGGTGAAGACGAACAGCACGCCGGTCAGCACACCCACGTCGGAGAAACCGCCGAAGAGGCTGACCTTGCCGATCAGGCCGAAGTCCGGGGTGGCGACCGGGTTGCCGGGCCACTTCGGGGTGGTCAGGCCCCAGGACGGGACCTTCGCGACCGCGTTGATGATCACCGCGAGGACGGTCATCGTGACGATGGAGATCAGGATCGCGCCGGAGACCTTGCGGACGATCAGCGCGAGGGTCAGCAGTGCGCCGAGGATGAAGACCAGCACCGGCCAGCCGTTGAGGTGACCGTCGGCGCCGAGCTGGAGCGGGACGGTGGTCTGGGCGGCGTCCGGGATACGGGTGACGAAACCGGAGTCGACGAGCCCGATCAGCATGATGAACAGGCCGATACCGATGGAGATCGCCTTGCGCAGGCTGTAGGGCACGGCGTTCATCACGCGCTCGCGCAGTCCGGTGGCGACGAGCAGCATCACCACGAAACCGGCGAGGACGACCATGCCCATCGCGTCAGGCCAGGACATCCGGGGCGCGAGCTGGAGCGCGACGACCGAGTTCACACCGAGGCCGGCCGCGAGCGCGATCGGCACGTTGCCGATGACGCCCATCAGCAGCGTGGTGAACGCCGCCGTCACGGCCGTGGCCGTCACCAGCTGGCCGTTGTCCAGGTGGTGCCCGTACATGTCCTTCGCGCTGCCCAGGATGATCGGGTTGAGCACGATGATGTAGGCCATCGCGAAGAAGGTGGCGAAGCCGCCACGGATCTCCCGGGCGAGCGTGCTGCCTCGCTCGGAGATCTTGAAGTAGCGGTCGAGCGCACCGGACGCGGGCCGGGCCCCGGGCTGGTCGGGGGCGGGGACCTTGGTGGGGGCCGTGCTGGACACTGGAGGTTCCTACGAGCAGATACGGACAGACGGAAACGGTTTCAGTATGAACATATGAACACTGGGACGCCATCTCCGCGCGTAGATCTGATCGCCTCGTAAGCTGTCCCCATGGCGAAGTGGACCCCGCAGCACGAGGCGCCGGAGCCCCTGGAGGGCCCCGTCGTCGCCACCATCACCGGCGGCACGATCCTCTGGTTCGTCCTCTTCCTGGTGCAGCTGCCGTTCTACGGCTGGTTCGACGACCACGGGCACACCTGGTGGCTGTGGACCTGCCTCACCGGAGGGGTCCTCGGGCTGTACGGCGTCTGGTTCGTCAGGAAGCGGGACGCGGCGATCAAGCGCTCGGCGGCACCGAAGGCGGGGCCGGCCGACTAGACCCTGCGGAAGGGGTCGGCGGCCGGGCCGTACAACCACCGCACGAGGCGGCTCCTCCCGTGGTCGGATCTTTCGGTCACTCGGCGGGTGAAGGCCCAAAACCGCACGTACCGTCGAACGCATGGCACACATCGACGCGGGCGCCGAACTCGATCCTGTGCACCCCGTACCCCTACCGGTGGCGACCCGCGGACTGACCGCGGCCGAGGTCGCCGAGCGGGTGGCGCGCGGGCAGGTCAACGACGTGCCGGTGCGCAGCAGCCGGTCGATGGGCGAGATCGTCCGGGCGAACGTCTTCACCCGGTTCAACGCGATCATCGGTGTGCTCTGGCTGATCATGCTGTTCGTCGCGCCCTTCCAGGACAGCCTGTTCGGGTACGTGATCCTCGCCAACACCGGGATCGGGATCATCCAGGAGTGGCGGGCCAAGCGGACCCTGGACTCGCTCGCGGTGATCGGGGAGGCCCGGCCGACGGTACGACGGGACGGGGTGGCCGCCGAGGTCGGCACGGCGCAGATCGTGCTGGACGACCTGATCGAGATCGGACCCGGCGACAAGGCCGTGGTGGACGGGGTGTGCGTCGAGGCCGACGGGCTGGAGATCGACGAGTCGCTGCTGACCGGTGAGGCCGACCCGGTGGTCAAGCGGCCCGGCGACCGCATCATGTCGGGCAGTTTCGTCGTCGCCGGCGGTGGCGCGTTCCAGGCGACCAAGGTGGGCCGCGAGGCCTACGCCGCCCAGCTCGCCGAGGAGGCCTCGCGCTTCACCCTGGTCCACTCCGAACTGCGCTCCGGCATCTCCACCATCCTCAAGTACGTCACGTGGATGATGATCCCGACCGCGATCGGCCTGGTGATCAGCCAGCTGTTCGTCAAGCAGCACGGCCTCAAGGACTCGATCGCCCGCACGGTCGGCGGCATCGTCCCGATGGTCCCCGAGGGCCTGGTCCTGCTGACCTCCGTGGCCTTCGCGATCGGCGTGATCCGCCTTGGCCGAAAACAGTGCCTGGTCCAGGAACTCCCCGCCATCGAGGGCCTCGCCCGCATCGACACGGTCTGCCTCGACAAGACCGGCACCCTCACCGAGGGCGGCATGGACGTCACCGAGCTCAGGCCGCTGCAGGGCGCGGACGAGTCGTACGTCCGCAAGGTGCTCGGCGCCCTCGGCGAGGCGGACCCGCGGCCCAACGCCTCCCTGCAGGCGATCATCGACGCCTACCCGGACGTCGAGGACTGGCGCTGCACCGAGGCGCTGCCCTTTTCCTCCGCCCGCAAGTACAGCGGCGCCACCTTCGACGAGGGCGACGGCGAGACCAGCACCTGGCTGCTGGGGGCACCGGACGTCCTGCTCGGCGCGGACGATCCCGCCCTCCTGGAGACCGAACGCCTCAACGAACAGGGCCTCCGGGTCCTGCTGCTGGCCCGTTCCTCCCGCGACCTGGACGACGCCGAGCCGTCCCGGGGTGCCCGCCCCACCGCCCTGGTCGTGCTGGAGCAGCGGCTGCGCCCGGACGCGGCCGACACCCTGCGCTACTTCGCCGAGCAGGACGTGCACGCCAAGGTCATCTCCGGTGACAACGCGGTGTCGGTGGGCGCGGTGGCGGCGAAGCTGGGCCTCAGCGGCACGACGGTGGACGCCCGCCGCCTCCCCTCCGAGCAGGAGGAGATGGCGAAGGCGCTGGACGACGGCACGGTCTTCGGCCGGGTCACCCCGCAGCAGAAGCGCGACATGGTGGGGGCGCTGAAGTCCCGGGGGCACACGGTCGCGATGACCGGGGACGGCGTGAACGACGTACTGGCCCTGAAGGACGCGGACATCGGCGTCTCGATGGGCTCGGGCTCGGAGGCCACCCGGGCGGTGGCGCAGATCGTCCTGTTGAACAACAGCTTCGCGACGCTGCCGTCGGTGGTGGCGGAGGGCCGCAGGGTGATCGGCAACATCACCCGGGTGGCGACCCTCTTCCTCGTGAAGACGGTCTACTCGGTCCTGCTGGCCGTCATGGTGGTCTGCTGGCGGGTCGAGTATCCCTTCCTTCCCCGCCACTTGACCCTGCTGTCCACGCTGACCATCGGCGTCCCGGCCTTCTTCCTCGCCCTGGCCCCCAACAAGGAGCGCGCGAAACCGCACTTCGTGCGCAGGGTCATGCGGTACTCGATCCCGGGCGGGGCGGTGGCTGCGGTGGCCACCTTCGTCACGTACCTGATCGCTCGTCACCACTACACGGGTGCGGGCCAGTTGGACGCGGAGACGAGCGCGGCGACCCTGACCCTCTTTCTGATCTCCATGTGGGTCCTGGCGATCGTCGCCCGCCCCTACACCTGGTGGCGGGTGGCCTTGGTCGCCGCGATGGGCGTGGCCTTCTTGTTCGTCCTGATCGTCCCCTCGCTCCAGCACTTCTTCGCGCTGAAGCTGGTGGGCGTGACGATGCCGTGGATCGCGGTGGGCATCGCGGTGGTGGCGGCGGCCACCCTGGAGGTGCTGTGGAGGTGGGTGGACCGCCGCGTTCCCGCTTAGCGCTCGGCTTCGGCCGCGAGCGCCGGTGTGGCGTTTCGCCTGCGGACCGGCTGTGGCTGGTCGCGCAGTTCCCCGCGCCCCTTCGGGGGGTGGGCCTCAGCGCACGTCGACGAAGTCGCCCGTGGCGCTGACCGCCGGGGTCGTCGCGGTGCCCGCGAAGGAGTAGCGGTAGTAGCCGTCGACGGTGGCCTTGGTGGTGGTCTTCAAGGTGCCCGTCGAGCTGGTGGTGATGGTCTTGAGGGTGGTGTAGGTGCTGGAGCCCTTCTTACGGAACTGCAGCTTCACCTTCTGGCCGGCGTAACCGGCGTACTTGTTGGTGTCCCAGTTCGCGCGGGACAGCTTGCCGGTGACGGTGATGGTCCTGCCCTTCTTCACCGGCTCCGGGGCGGCGTCGACCGTGAGGGTGGAGCGACGCTGCAGGTTGGGCGAGGCGAAGGGGCTCTGGTCGGCCAGGCCGACCTTGGTGATGTCGAAGCCGGGGCTGGACGGGTCCTGGCCGTTGAGCGCGATGGCCAGCACACCGGACTTCACGGCGCCCGCGTCGGCGTTCGCGAGGTCGATGTCGGACGCGTCGTCACCCGGGTACAGGTCGATGACGCCCTTGCACGTGGCGACGGTGGACGAGGTGGCGGTGCAGGTGGCCGGGTCGTCACCGTAGAACTGGGTGTCGCCCTTGTAGACGTACGCGCCGGTCGCGAAGTCGGACGCGGTGATGTCGACGTCGGCGCCGTGGGTCATGGTGTAGGTGAACGGGACCTTCACGTGGCCGGTGGCGCTGACCACTATCGCCTTGCCGCCGTTGATCTTCACGGCGGAGAAGGTGGCGTTCAGCGGGTAGGGCTCGGGGTCGCTGTCGGCCGCGGCGGTGCTGAACGCCGTCCTGCCGGAGGCGGCGACGGCGGCCTCACGGACCTTCGCGACATCGGCCCGGTACGAGGATCCGGCGCCGGCGGCGTGCGCGGCGGGCAGGGCGAAGGCGGAGATGGCCAGGGCGCCGGAGACGGCGGCCACAGTGGCACGTATGCGCATGTGTTCCCCATGGGGAGAAAGAGATCGTAGGAGCCTGTTGGCTCGCATGATCAGATCCGTGACACCTGGGGGAAGTTGTACGTCCGCGGCGGATTTTGGGCGGGGATTACGAAGAGCTTGCCAGACGCAGGGACACGGCGGCCCGGGGTCCCCGTCCGGCGCCGCCATGTCCCTGTGAGGTGCTACCTCACGTCGACGAAGTCACCCGTGGCGCTGACCGCCGGGGTCGTCGTGGTGCCCGCGAAGGAGTAGCGGAAGTAACCGTCGACCGTGGCCTTGGTCGTGGTCGTCAGGTTGCCGGTGGAGTTGGTCTTGATGGTCTTCAGCGTGGTGTAGGTGCTGGAGCCCTTCTTGCGGAACTGCAGCTTCACCGGCTGGTTGGTGTAACCGTGGTAGTGGCCGTCCTCCCAGTTGGCGCGGGAGAGCTTGCCGGTGACGGTGATGGTCTTGCCCTTCTTCACCGGCTCCGGGGCGGCGTTGACCGTGAGGGTGGAGCGGCGCTGGAGCTTGGTGGTGGCGACGTTGTCCTTCGTCGCGACACCGACGTTGTCCAGGTTCGGGTTCTGCGGGTCCTCACCGTTGAACGCGACCGCGAAGGCGCCGGCCTTCCAGCTGCCAGCGTCCGTGTTCAGCAGCCACGCCGGGTCGATCTCGATGGTGGCGGTGCAGTTGGCGGCGGTGGCCGAGGTGTCGGTGCACGTCGCGTTCGTGCTGTCGATCCACTCGTCCTCGTTCGCGAAGTCCGCGCCGCGGTACAGCTCGACGGCGGAGACGAAGTCGGAGGCGTGGATGTCGACGTCCGCGCCGTGGGTCAGCGTGAAGGAGACCGGCGCCTTCACGAGGGCGGTGGTGCCGACGACGATGTTCTTGCCCTTGTTGACCTTCACGTTGGAGAAGGTGGCGTCCAGGGCGTACGGCGTACCGGTGTCGGCGGCGGAGCTGAAGGCGGCCTTGCCGGACGTGGCGGAGTGGGCGGCCTTGTTGGCCGCGGCGACACCCGCGGGAACCTTCGGTCCGTCCGCGGCGAGAGCGGCGGGCGCGACGAAGGCGGAAAGGGCCATGGCGCCGGTGACGGCGGCCACGGTGGCACGAATACGCATGCGTTCCCCATGTGGGAGAGGGGCCCCGACGGTGACGTCCCCCGTCCCGGCGGGGCCCGAAGTGATCAGGGAGTCTGTTGACTCACGTGATGTGACCAGCAAGGGGTGGCAATGGTTGTACGGAGGTGAACAATGTGTGCGGGAATTTTTGAGATCATGGATCAACCCCCGCACACAGCCGCCTGGTTCGTCCACTCAGTCGAACCAGCGGTCCCGCGCCAGTTCCTCCGTCCGGGACGGGTCCTCCAGGAGGGCCGCCACCTCGAAGCGGCGGGGCCACTGGGCCGCCGCCCAGGCGAGGCCTGCCGCCACGCCCTCCAGGGTGGCCGCGTGGAGGGTGCCGTCGGTGGTGAGGCGCCAGTCCAGTTCGGTGCCGTCGACGAAGAGTTCGTCGTGTTCGATGTACGTCGCCGGGGTGCGGGGGCCCAGCAGGACCCGTACCGAGTCCGGTACGTCGTGTTCCGTGCCCTCCGAGTCCACCGAGCCCGGCACCGACTCGCTCAGGCGCCGCACCTGGAAGAGTTCGGCCAGTTCGGCGGCGCGGGAGGGGCGGACCGGGAGCAGGGGGACGCCCTCGGTGAAGGGCAGCAGATCCGGGGAGTCGACGACCACCGCGTCGGAGGCGTCCACGACCGTCACCCGGCCGTCCACCACGGCTCGCAGCTCGTCGGGGAGGGTCACCTGGTCGGGGTCCAGGTCCGCCAACGCACCGTACAGGGCGTGCAGTTGGGCTGCGGTGACCCGGCGGTCCGGGTCGGCCAGCCGGTCCAGCAGCTCCGCGGCGCCGCCCGGTTCGTCCAGGAGCGCCGAGACGGACGTCCGTACGCCCAGCGCCCGCAGCACCTGCTCGTCCTCGAAGCCCGTCGCGTCCGCCTCGTCGTACAGGCCGCGCAGCAGCGGGTCTCCGCCGGACGCCAGCAGGCCCGCCGGGCGGCGGCCGTCCAGCACGGGGTGACCGCGCAACCACCATGCCGTGTACGGCCGTACGACCTCGTGCGTGCCGTCGGGGAGGAGGACGCGGACCGGCTGGGTGAGCGCGTCACGCAGCGGCGGCCGGGCGAGCAGGGCCAGGGCCTGGGGCCACTTGTCGTCGTCCACGAGGTCCAGGTCCCGTACGGCGATCAGCTCGGTGGCGACGGGCGGTACCGGGGTGTCCGGGAAGCGGTCGAGGACGTCCTCGCTCCACACGTCCACGGCGTCCAGCAGCCCCGCGTCGTCGGGTTCGGCGAAGTCGCCTTCGCGCGGCTCCAGTTCGTCGGGGTCGAGGACCACGTCGGTGGCCCGGACGAGGGCGAAGTCGGCCAGCACGCCACAGGCGGCGAGCGGTTCCTGGCCCCACTTGTCGGCCAGTTCGGCGTCGACCATGGCGAGTTCGCCCTCGCGGATCACCTGGTGGAAGGGGCTGCCGGGGAAGACCAGTTCGCCGGCCGGGGCCAACTCCCCGTCCTCGTCGGGGAGGGCGAGGGCGCCGAGCCACGGCTCGTCCCCGGGCTCCAGCCCGGCGTCCCGCACCAGGCCGAGCACGGTGTCCGCCAACTCCTCGGCGTCCGGCGTGTCCTGCTCCCAGTCCAGCCCGCCCTCGTCGTCCAGGGAGGCGGCGACGGCCGCCCGGACCTGGGGCGTGGTGAGCACCGCGCGGGGCGTCGCGGGCAGCGCACCCAGCTTCTCCAGCAGGGGGTGCGCCGCGTCCGGGTGGGCGACCTTCAGTCCGAGCCGGGCCAGCACCTCAGGGTCGATCCGGGACGCGTCCGCGGTGGGCAGCAGCACCTGGCGGGGGCCGATCGTCGTACGTCCGTCGGCGAGCGGTACGGGCAGCCCGGACAGCCGGTCCGGGTCGACCCCGGCGAGGCTGTCGTAGAGCCGGCGCCACCAGCCGGGCTCCTTCTCCAGCCCGGCGAGCCGGTCCACGGCGTCCGTCAGCGGCACCCGGGCGACACCCAAGGTCCGCAGCTCCGCCCGCCGTTCGAGCCCGGCGGGCAGCAGGGTGGGCAGCACCTCGGCCAGCACCCGCACGGTGTCGGCCCCGGCGCCCTCGACGATCTCGGCGTCCCGGGGGCGCAGCGAGCCGGGGAGGTCGAGATCGGGCGCCTGGTCCTCGCCGGGCTCGCCGGTCGGGGGCCGCAGGGCGCCGGACCGGTCGGAGTCGTCCTCGGCGGAGACCAACGCCGGGGGCAGGAAGGACGTCCGCGGGAGCCGCTCGAGGATGGCCGCGCGCAGGGCGCCGTCCAGCTCGCCCTTGCCGAGCGGACCGGGGACGAGGCCGATGATGCCCTCGGTCACCGGCCGCCAGGCGGCGAGGAGTTCGGTGTAGGAGTCGGCGGCGCGCTGGACGAGGAAGTCGGTCAGCGGGCCGGGCGCGGCATGGCGGCGGGTGGTGTCGAGGGGGAAGGAGGCGATGAGGAGGGCGGGAACGCCGAGGGGCTCGTCGCTCGGGGTCGGCGCGTGGACGACGGGGCTGGTGCGCGGGCGGGCCGGGCTGCCGTCCGCGTCGGCCGGTACGGCCCAGGTGACGGACCAGTGGGGACGCAGCCGCTCCTCCACCGGCCGGTCGACGAGGAGGTCGGGGGCGAGGTCGCCGTGCGCGGCGACGGTGCGCCAGCGGGTCGTACCGCCCCGCGAGTCCTCCACGACCGTGAAGGGCCCGTCGGTGCCGCGCCGCAGCGTGCGGACGGTGTCCGTCTCGACGACGACCTCCGCCAGGCCGGGAAGGGCGAGGAGAAGCGCGTCGTCGACGGCGTCGAGCAGCCGCTCCGCGAGGTCGGCGGCGGCGGGGTCGCGCAACGGCAGGATGACGACCGTGTCGTACGAGTGGGGGGCCGAGCCCTCGGCGGCGAACGGGAGCCGCAGCAGCGGTACGTGCCCGTCCCGGCGCCGGATCTCGTCGCCGAGCCCGGGGCTGTGCCGTGCGGTGTCGGCGGCCAGCTCGCGCGCCTCGGCCAGCGACCAGCGCACACCGCCGTGCCGGCCGACGACCGCGGGCTCGTCGGTGACGGCGAGGACGGCCGCGAAGCCGACACCGAACCGGCCGACGGCGCCCTGCCCGGTGTCCCGCTTGGCGGAGGCGCGGAGGGTGGCGAGGGACTCGACGCCGGCCGCGTCGAGCGGGGCGCCGGTGTTGGCGGCGACGAGGACGCCGTCGCGCAGCGTCAGCCGGAGCCGGCCGGGCACACCGGCGCGGGCGGCCGCGTCGGCCGCGTTCTGGGCGAGCTCGACGACGAGACGGTCCCGGTAGCCGCCGAGGACGAGGTCCTCCTCGGCGTTGGCGTCCTCGCGGAAACGGGCGGGACTGGTGGCCCAGGCGTCGAGCACACCGCGGCGCAGACGGGCGGTGCCGAAGGGGTCCGCCCCCTCGGGGGCCGGCCGCACGAACTTGCTCACGTTCACTCTCCTCGTCGACGTGAGCACGAAGGTACCGCCGTACGGCCCGGCTCCGCGCCGGGGGCCGGTCGGCCGGTGACCCCGCCGGAGCCCGGAGTCCCCCTGGTCAACCGGACGTCGGCGGACACCGGCCGAGATCCGGGTCGACCGATGGGGTGTCGGCGCTGTCGAGGGTGACGGTGGCGGAGGCGGGCGGCGGGGCCAGGATCAGCGGCCATGCCTCGCCGGAATGAAGGTCGGCCACGATCTGCTCGGGCCTTGCCCCGGCCGGTGCCGACAGCACGGCCGTCACCTCGAGTGCCTGGTCGTACCGGCCCCCGGCGACGGGCGCGCTCACCCGCAGCAGCCGGACCGCGTCCGGCCGGACGAGCGGGAGCTCCGGGAATCCGGCCCCGTCGATGCCCAGCGCTTCCAGTACGGCCCGGTGGACGACGATCTCGACGCTCAGGACGTCACCGTCCACCCGCCGCTCGGCCCAGCCGTCCGTCCGCACGAGCAGGAAGGTGCCCTCGCCCTGGTACGCGTAGGAGAAGAGCGCGGCGACAGCCCGTTCCTCCGCGGTTCCCGCCGGGTCCACCACCACGGCGACCACGACCGCTTCCGGGGCCTCCGGGTCCAATCCGCCGCGCAGCCAGAGCCGTGTCATCGGTGAGTGCCCGCGCGGGCCCTAGGAGTGCCCCAGTTCCGCCGTGTCCTCGTCGGAGACGATCGGGACCGAGCCCGAGTCCGCCGCCGGGCGCAGCGGGAAGGGGTCGACCCGCGTCTCGTCGATCACCGGAGGTGCCGGCTGGGGCGGCTTGGGCATGACGGCCGCCTCCGAGTGGCCCCCGCAGCCGTAGGCCAGGGACACCACATGGCCGTCCGCCGGGGAGAACTCGTTGGCGCAGACGCCGAAGGCCTGGCCCAGAGAGCCGCCGATCGGCTGCAGGAAGCCGCAGCTGACGCAGGTCGCCGGGGCCGCCTGCGCCATGGGCGTCTTGGCACCGTACGACTCCTCCCAGCGGTCCGCGGCGATGTGCAGACCGTAGCGGGACAGCACCCGGGCCCGGCGCATGCCCAGTTCCTCCGCGACGGCGGCGATGGAGCCCCGGGTCGGGGCGGCGGGCAGGTTCGCGGGAGTACCGGCCGTGACCTCCGCGTCCTCCGCCTCGACCAGTTCGGCCATCTCCTCCGAGACGGCGGCGTTCGGCATCGGCTCGTCCTCACCGGCGTACCCCGGCTCCAGACGGAGGTCCTCCGCGTCGGTGGGGAGCAGGTCGCCGGGGCCCATGTCGCCGGGGCGCAGGCGTTCGCTCCACGGCACCCACTCCGGGGCAAGGAGGGCGTCCGGGCCCGGGAGGAGCACCACCTCGTCCAGGGTCACGATCTTGGCGCGGGACGCGCGGGCGACCGTCACGGCCCAGCGCCAGCCCCGGTACCCGAGTTCCTTGCACTCGAAGAAGTGCGTGACAACGCGGTCGCCCTCGCTCTGTACGCCCGCATGCTCACCGACCACACCGGGCGCGGCGGCCTCCTCTGCTGCGGCGCGGGCGAGGTCGACGGCCTCGGCACACAGGCGGTCGGGGGTGCGGCTTCGCGTTGTCGCTGCGCTCACAGGTATCGCTTCTCTCCTACGCCGTCACTCGGGTGCGCCGCCCCTGAAGGCGGCGGGTGCGGACGGAGCGGACCGGAGGACCGCGTCGACGTTCGCGCCCGCTCGCGCGGGGCGCACCTCTCCATCCATTCTGATGGATGGCTGAGATACGCACGCTACCTTCTCGCGTGCTCCCGGCCTACACCGACGGGTCGGAAAAGGTCCTCGGCTGCGAACCAGTCGGCCTCATACGCGCGGTAACCGCACTACCCGTGGCGTTCTGGGGGCACTATGAACGTCGTGGCAGCCGCAAGGACGCCCCAGGGAGCCACCAAGGTCGGTGGGATCAGGGGCAGCAGACGTGATGGCGGTTCGGGCCGGTTCGTCGGGTCCGTCCGCGCCGTCGGCCGTGCCCTGCACTTCCCGGTCACCGGAACCGCCCGTGGGATCAGAAAGGCCACGCACGCGCACGGCGCCGGCGAGTCCGGCCTCGGCAAGCTGATCGAACTCCACGCGGTCAACGGCGCCGGGGACCTGATGATCACCATCGCCCTCGCCTCCACCGTCTTCTTCTCCGTGCCGACCGACGAGGCACGCGGCCGCGTCGCGCTCTACCTCGCCATCACCATGGCCCCGTTCACGGTGCTCGCCCCCGTCATCGGGCCGCTCCTGGACCGGCTCCCGCACGGCCGCCGCGCCGCGATGGCCGCTTCGATGCTCGCCCGCGCCCTGCTCGCGCTGATCATCGCCGGCGCCGTCACCACCGGCAGCCTGGAGCTGTATCCGGCGGCCCTCGGTGTGCTGGTCGCGTCGAAGGCGTACGGCGTGGTCCGAAGTGCCGTCGTACCCCGGCTGCTGCCGCCGGGCTTCTCCCTGGTGAAGGCCAACTCACGGGTCACCCTCGGCGGCCTGCTCGCCACCGGCGTCGCCGCGCCCGTCGGGGCCGGCCTGCACGCGATCGGGCCGCGCTGGCCGCTGTACGGCGCCTTCCTGATCTACATCTGGGGCATGTTCCTGTCCTTCACCCTGGCCCCGAAGGTCGACTCGGCCAAGGGCGAGGACGTGGCCCTGCTCGCCGCCGACGAGGCCCATCTGCACGGCCCGCACCGCAAGACGGCCAAACGCCCGGGACTGCGGACCGTGGGCACCGCGGTCACCCACGCCCTCGGCGCGAACGCCGCCCTGCGCTGGCTGTCCGGATTCCTCACCTTCTTCCTCGCGTTCCTCCTCCGCGAGCACCCGCTGACCGGCGAGAGCGCCGCCGTCTCCCTCGGTCTGGTCGCCGTCTCGGCGGGCGCGGGCAACGCGCTCGGTACGGCGGTCGGGGCCTGGCTGCGCTCCCGGGCGCCGGAGATCATCATCGTGACGGTCCTGGCGATCGTGCTGGGCGCGGCGATCACGGCCGCGATCTTCTTCGGCGCGTTCCTGGTGGCGTGTCTCACGGCGACCACCGGCTTCTGTCTGGCGCTGGCCAAGCTGTCGCTGGACGCGCTGATCCAGCGGGACGTGCCGGAGCTGGTGCGCACCTCGGCGTTCGCCCGCTCGGAGACCATGCTGCAGATGGCCTGGGTGCTGGGCGGCGCGATCGGCATCGTGATGCCGCTGAACGGCACGGCGGGGCTGTGCCTGGCCGCCGCGGTGCTCGCCCTCGGCTGGGTGACGACGTCCCGGGCGCTGATCGGCTCGGCCCGGCACGGCGGCGCGGCCAAGCCCCGCGTGGCGTAACACACAGCCACACCGGCCCCCGCGTAAAGAGCGTGCAGGACACGCCCTATAGCCTTCTGGCATGACCTCGATGCCACGCGGCGGAGCCGCAGATGTCTACGCCGCTGTGCGACGGCGCCGCGCCGTCGCCGTCGTCGGCGCCGTTTCCGCCGGACTGCTCGTCCTGTCGGCCTGCGACAAGCCGACCCCGCGTTCCACGATCACCGTCGGCCGCTCCTCCGTCAGCGAGGAGGCCACGTGCGGTGGTGAGGGCAAGTCCCTCGAGACCGCGGACCTCACGAAGTGCCTGAAGGACAAGGACATCCAGTCCATCAAGGTCGACCCCGACGACACGGTCCGCTTCGGCGTCGACCCGGCCATCGCCGACAAGCGCTGGACGATCCTGATGAACGGCCAGCCGCTCACCGAGGACAGCGACAAGACGTACCGCACCATCCCGGGCAGCGTCTTCTTCAACGCCCAGTACGGCGCGCAGGGCAACTCCACGCTGGTCTCCATCAAGGCCGGCGACGGCAAGAAGAGCAGCAACACGGTGACCGGTCTGTGGTCCTTCAAGCTGAGGAAGGCGGACTGACCACGTCCTCGGTACGGGTCCTCGTGGCCACCGCGGTCCCGGCCGAACGGGACGCGGTGGCCCACGCGTTGACCGGCGAGGCCCTGACGGTGACCGCGGTCGGCGTCGGCCCCGCGCTCGCGGCCGCAGCCACCGCCACCGCCCTCACCTCGGCCGCCCTCGAAGGCGCCCCCTACGACCTGGTCGTGTCGGCCGGCATCGGCGGTGGCTTCCAGCCCGAGGCGCCGCTCGGCTCACTCGTCGTCGCCGACGAGATCACCGCGGCCGATCTGGGCGCCGAGACCACCGACGGATTCGTCCCGGTCACCGAACTCGGCTTCGGGACCGTCAGCCACCGTCCACCGGAATCACTCGTACGAGAGATCGCGCACGCGACCGGTGCGCGCACCGGAGCCGTACTCACCGTCTCGACGGTGACCGGCACCGCCGAGCGCGCCGCCGAGCTGCGGGCCCGGCATCCGCGTGCCCTCGCCGAGGGCATGGAGGGCTTCGGGGTGGCGGAGGCGGCCGCGCTCCACCGCCTCCCCGTCCTGGAGATCCGCGCGGTCTCCAACCCCGTCGGGCCGCGCGACCGCGCCGCCTGGCGCATCGGTGACGCCCTCACGGCCCTGGCCGAGGGCTTCGGGAAGCTCGCGCCCGTCCTGGAGAGTTGGAACCAGCATGACCAGTGAGCCGGTACTGCCCCTGCGGATCGCGTATTCGCCCTGCCCGAACGACACGTTCGTCTTCGACGCCCTTGCCCACGGCCGTGTCCCCGGCGCCCCCGCGCTGGACGTGACCTTCGCGGACATCGACATCACCAACGGCATGGCCGAGCGCGGCGAGTTCGACGTGCTGAAGGTGTCGTACGCCGTGCTGCCGTACGTCCTCGACGAGTACGCCCTGCTGCCGTGCGGGGGTGCGCTGGGCCGGGGCTGCGGGCCGCTGGTGCTCACGCGGAAACCCGGAGCCGACCTCACGGGCCGTACGGTCGCCGTCCCGTCCGAGAAGTCGACGGCATATCTGCTGTTCCGGCTGTGGGCAGCCGACACGGTGCCTGCAGGTGTCGGCGAGATCGTCGTCATGCCGTTCCACGAGATCATGCCGGCCGTGCGGGACGGAAAGGTCGACGCGGGGCTCGTCATCCACGAGGCACGGTTCACCTACCAGAACTACGGGCTGCACAAGCTTGCGGACATGGGTGAGCACTGGGAGACCACGACCGGGCTGCCGATTCCGCTGGGGGCGATCATCGCGAAGCGGTCGCTGGGTTCCGGGACGCTGACGGGACTGGCCGAGGCGATCCGTACGTCCGTGCAGGCGGCCTGGGACGAACCCGAGGTGTCCCGGCCCTATGTCATGGAGCACGCGCAGGAGATGGATCCCGCGGTCGCCGACCAGCACATCGGGCTGTACGTCAACGAGTTCACCGCGGACCTCGGCGAGGACGGATACGCGGCGATCCGGGGACTGCTGACGCGAGCGGCGGCGGAGGGACTCGTACCGGCGCTGGGACCGGAGGCACTGGCGTTCCCCTGAGCCGCCGGTCGGCTCAGCCGTGCCGGTCGGCCGGCTCGGGGTCGTCCTCGCCCAGAGGGACACGGGGCGGCCACTGGGCCAGCGAGAGCATCCCCCGGACCTTGGTGATGAGGTAGACGGCCAGGGGCAGCTCCACGCACACCGCGAGCGCCGCCGACAGCCACACACCCGGGGTCCCGAGGGCGAGCGACACGTCGAACCACGCGTCGCAGACCAGCAGGGCCGCCGTCGTCGTGGCCGCGACGAGGACGGCCCGGTGCCGCCGCCAGCCGAGCAGGGCGGTGGACGCCATCGACACCACCAGCAGGACGTCGAACCCCACCCAGGCCGTACGCCACTGACGGACCGCGTATCCGGTCGGCAGCGTGAACCACAGCAGGACGGTCCACGGGACGAGGCCGACGGCGGACACGGTGAGCAGTTCCAGAGTGTGCCGGCGCTGCCGCCGGATCCGCTCCAGCAGTTCCGCGGACGGGGCCCGCGTGGGGGCCCCGCCGCCGGGTTGGGTGCTTATGTCGCTCACGTCGGCCGTTTCACGGGATTACACGTCGAGCTGGTCGGCGACCGCGCGCAGCAGCCCGGCGATTTTCTTGCCGGCGGTCTTCTCGGGGTAACGGCCCCTCTCGAGCATCGGTGTGATGTTCTCGAGCAGGGTCGTCAAATCCTGGACGATCGAGGCCAGTTCGTCCGGCTTCTTACGGGTCGCGGCCGCCACCGAGGGCGTCGGGTCGAGAATGGTGACCGAAAGCGCCTGGTCACCGCGCTGTCCGGCGACCACCCCGAACTCAACTCGCTGTCCCGGCTTGAGTGTGTCTACTCCGGCGGGGAGGACCGAGGAATGGACGAAGACGTCGCCGCCGTCGTCCCGGGAGAGAAAGCCGAAGCCCTTCTCGCTGTTGAACCACTTGACCTTGCCGGTTGGCACGTCTGTCCTCGTCCTCGTACTCGTCGGAAAACTGCTTCGGAAACGGCTCTTGATAGCACTTGGGCGGGTCGTCACGGACCCGCCGGTACCAAGGCTAATGGTCTTCAGGCCGGTGACAAGACGTCGCCGGGTTGTTCCTTCGCGCTGGGAACTACCCTGGTCCGGTGCGTGACAAAACCCAAACGAATTCCGCCGGGCCCGGTGACCGACTGATCCGTGCCGGTGCCATCGTGTTCTTCCTCGGTGCCGTGGCCACACTCGTCACAGTGGCTCCGCTGTTCCTGCACGCGAAGCCATTTCCCCCCTACATGTTCGGACTGAGCATGCTCATGGGAGTCGGCTTCCTGATCTCCGCCGCCGGAGTGCTGCGGTCGATCGCGGCCGGCCGCCGTCAGGCGCGCGCGGGACGGTAGCCGGCGAGCCAGGCCGGGAACTCGGTGAGGTCGCCGAGGACCACGTCCGCCCCGGCAGCCGTCAGCTCCTCGGCGCTGCACGGCCCGGTCGCCACGGCCACCGACAGGGCGTCGGCCTTGCGAGCGCCGCGCACATCGCCGACGTGGTCGCCGACGTACACGCCCGCCCCGTGCTCGCGCAGGGCCTCCGCCTTCTGCTCGGCCCACAGGTCGCCGACGACCTCGTCCGGGTGGATGCCCAGATGCTCCAGGTGCAGCTTGGCGTTGGGCTCGTACTTCGCGGTCACCACGATCGCCCGCCCACCGGCCGCGCGTACGGCGTCGATCGCCTCCCGCGCCCCGGTCATCGCGAGGGTCGCGGTGATGGCGATGGCCGGGTACATCGAGCGGTACAGGTCGCCCATGGCCGTGATCTCGTCCTCGGGGAACCAGTTGATCAGCTCCTCCGCGAGCGGCGGTCCGAGCCGCGTGACCGCGAGGTCGGCGTCGATGTAGGTCCCCGTCCGCTCGGACAGCGCCTGGTAGCAGGCGCGGATGCCGGGGCGGGAGTCGATGAGGGTCATGTCGAGGTCGAAGCCGACGGTCAGGGCGGGTGCGGAGGTGAGGGCCATATGGGCCATTGTGCCCAGCCCGGGTGGCGGGGAGACGCCGGGCCGGTGTGACGTACACCTACCTCCTTCGGCGTACGGCTACATCCTGCGCTGGGAGCGCCAGACCACGAACAGCGCCGACAGCACGGCCGCGCCCCGCACCACCCACGGCCAGGTCTGGGCGATCGCGTCGTTCATGTGGCCCTGGGCGATGGGATCGCCCCAGCGTCCCTGGTTGCGGCCCCAGAGCCAGACGATCCCGGCCGCGACCGCCACCGACGGCATCCCGATGACCGCCCACTTCGACTCGTTCTGCGTCAGGCGCCGGGAGGCGTAGGCGATGAGCCAGCCGAGCAGCAGGGCGAACCAGTTCCCGAGGATCGCGCCGACGACGAGCAGACCGGCGGCGATCAGGAGCAGGGGGTTGCTCCAGCGGGAGACGGGGAGGGAGAGACGGCGGCGCCGGGTGGGGGGAGCCTCGGGTACGGCCTCCTCCTCCGCCTCCACCGCCTTCTCCGTGGCGGGCGCGGCGGGCGGGGCCGGCTCGGGCGTCCTCGGCCGGGGCGGCTTGACCAGGCTGGGGATCTCCACGCCGCCCACGAATCCCGGCACGCTCTCGGCGAGTGGCGTGCTGTCCACCCGCCACCAGTCCGGCTCACCGGCGGAGGCGTGGTCGTCGGAGGGCGCGGGCCGTGCGGGCCGCTCGGCCTGTGCGGGCTGCTCGGTCCGTGCGGGCTGCTCCGGCCGCGGACCCGGTACGGCGCGGCGCCGCAGGCTCTTGGGCAGCCGGCCGGTGTCCTCGGGCTCGTCGTCGCGCTGCACGGGCAAGTGGGTGGGGGTGGCAGGGGGCGCGTCCTGGGCGCCGCCGGCCGCGTCCACGACCTCGTCCGGGGTGCCGAGCCGGGAGATGATCCGGCGGACGGCCGCGGGACTGTCGGCGGTGCCCTTGGCGCGGCGCCGGTCGATCTCGTTCCGCAGCTCCGACACCAGGCGCATGCGCGTGGCCGACGGCAGCTGACGCTGCTGCGCCACGTCGCCGACACGGCTCAGATACTCGTAGACGACCTGGTCGCTCTCGATCCCCACGAAGTCCCCTCCGGGGCGGCTGCGTTGGATGGCCCGCGGTACGAAGGTATCGCAGGTCAGCATCGAACAGCCCGTGCGGCGTCCGAGGACGGGCCCTTCGGGCCGACGGGGGTCTGAGGGCGGAGCCTCCAGGGACGCCCGCCCACCCGGTACCGTGAGTCGGATGAGCACCCCGGCCCCGCGTTCACTCGCAGAGGCACTCCGAGCGAGGGACGACGTCTCCCTCGCCGCACTGCTGCGCGCTCGCCCCGATCTCATCACCCCCGTCCCGACCGACCTCACCCAGCTAGCCACCCGGGCCGGTACCCGGGCCAGCGTGGTGCGGGCGCTGGAGCGGCTGGACCGGTTCGCGTTGCAGACGGCGGAGGCGCTGGCGGTCGCGGCGGACCCGGCGTCGTACGGGGAGCTGCTGGGGCTGATGACCGGCGACGAGGGCGATCCGGTGGTCGCCGCGGCTCTTCCGCGTGCCCTCGGCACCCTGCGGGAGCAGGCGCTGGTGTGGGGTGACGACGAGCGGCTGCGGCTGGTGCGCACGGCCCGTGAGCTGCTGTCGCCGTCCCCGCAGCACCCGTCCCCGACCGGGCTCGGACCGACCGTGCAGGAGGCCACGGCCGGCATGTCACCGGGCCGGGTGCAGGAGATCGTGACGGCGGCCGGGCTGCCCTCGACGCACGACTCGGTGTCGGCGGTGGGCTCGCTCACCGCGCTGTTCGGTGACCGCGAGCGGATGGCCGCGCTGCTCGCCGGGCTGCCGCAGGAGTCACGGGAGGTGCTCGCCCGGCTGGTGTGGGGGCCGCCGTACGGGCAGGTCACCCCTGATCCCGCGGCGCACCTGCGGCAGTTGCTGGACCGCGGGCTGCTGCTGCCGACGGCGCCCGGCACGGTCGCACTGCCGCGGGAGGTGGCCCTGCATCTGCGCGGCGGTCGGGCGCACCGCGCGCTGGAGCCGCTGCCGCCCGCCCTGGAGCCCGCGGCCACGCACCGTCCACAGATTGTGGACACCACGGCGGCCGGGCAGGCGTACACCGCGCTGGCGACGGTCGAGGAGCTGCTGAAGGACTGGGACGAGGGCGGGCCCGCCGTGCTGCGGGCCGGCGGGCTGAGCGTGCGCGACCTGAAGCGGACCGCGGTCGCGCTGGACGTGGCCGAGCCGGTCGCCGCCTTCTGGGTCGAACTCGCTTACGCGGCGGGGCTGCTCGCGTCCGACGGGGAGGCGGACGAGCGGTTCGCGGCGACCCCGGCGTACGACGAGTGGCTGGAGCAGCCCGCGGGCGTGCGCTGGGCGCGGCTCGCCGAGACGTGGCTGACGGCGACCCGGACGGCGGGACTGGTCGGTGGGCGGGACGCGAAGGACCGTACGTTGTCGGCGCTCGGGCCCGGCCTCGACCGGTCGGCCGCGCCGGAGGTACGGCACCGGGTGCTGACACTGCTGGCCGGGTTGCCGGAAGGCACCGCGCCGTCCGCCGAGTCCGTGCTGGACCGGCTGCGCTGGGAGCGGCCCCTGCGCGGGCCCCAGCAGGACGACGACCTGCGCGCCCGGCTGGCCCGCTGGACGCTGTCGGAGGCGGAGATGCTGGGCGTGACGGGGCGGGGCGCGCTGTCGGCGCATGGGCGGGCGCTGCTGGGGGCGCCCGCCCCCGCGTCTTCGACGCGCGCGAAGAAGGCGGCCGAGGCGGAGTCCGGGGGCCCCGGCGACAAGCTCCCCGTCCATCACACGCCCGTCGCCGTGGAGCCCCTCTCCCCCGTCGAGCAGGCCACCGCCTCCGCCGCGGCCGCCCGGCTGCTCACGCCGCTGCTGCCCGAGCCGCTGGACCACGTACTGCTGCAGGCCGACCTGACGGCGGTGGCGCCGGGGCCGTTGCAGCGGCCGCTCGCCGACATGCTGGGGGTGCTGGCGGACGTGGAGTCGAAGGGCGGGGCGACCGTCTACCGGTTCACGCCGGGGTCGGTGCGGCGGGCCCTCGACGCCGGGCGGACCGCCTCCGACCTGCACGCCTTCCTCGCGGCGCACTCCCGGACACCGGTTCCGCAGCCGCTCGCGTACCTGATCGACGACGTGGCCCGCCGGCACGGGCAGCTGCGGGTGGGCGCGGCCTCGGCGTACGTGCGCTGCGACGACGACGCCCTGCTGAACGAGATCATGGCCGACAAGCGGGCCGCGGGACTGCGCCTGCGCCGCCTCGCGCCCACCGTGCTGGCCACCCAGGCCGACCCGGCGACCCTGCTGGAGGGGCTGCGCGCGATGGGTTTCGCACCGGCCGCCGAGTCCGCCGAGGGCGACGTCCTGATCACCCGCGCCGATGCCCACCGCACCCCGCCGCGCACCGCGCCCGAGCCGGTCCCGGACGGCCCGCCGACGCCGGACGCGACGCTGCTGTCGGCGGCGATCCGCGCGATCAGGGCCGGTGACGTGGCCTCCACGGCCCCGCGCAAACAGCCCTCCTCGGCCGCGGCGGGCGGCGCCCTGCCGCGCACCAGCTCCGCCGAGACCCTGGCCACCATGCAGGCCGCCGTCCTGACCGGGGAGGCGCTGTGGATCGGGTACGTCAACGCGGAGGGCGCCGCGAGCCAGCGCGTCATCGCCCCGATCCGGGTCGAGGGCGGCTTCGTGACGGCGTACGACCACACGGCGGACGAGGTACGGACGTACCCGCTGCACCGGGTGACGGGAGTGGCGGAACTGGCCGAGGAGGCGTGAGGCGGGCCTCTTCGCCACGGCTCCACCGGCATGTCCGGAACTGTTCACCCGGGGCTTCCGGCCCGGGCTCGCGGGCAGCGTTTCCTGAACGGGACAGGAACCGGGTCCGGCTTTCCGACGACGGGACCGGCTTTTCGACGAAAGGGGCCCCATGGCCACGACGATCCGCCGCGCAGTCATCCCCGCAGCCGGGTTGGGGTCCCGTCTGCTGCCGCTGACCAAGGCCATCCCGAAGGAGATGCTGCCGGTCGGGGACAAGCCCGTCGTCGAGCACACCGTGCGGGAGCTGGTGGCGTCCGGCATCACGGACATCACGATCGTCGTCTCGGGCGGCAAGGGCCTGATCCAGGACCACTTCCGGCCGAATCCGGCCCTCGTCGCCCAGCTGCGCGCCGGCGGCAAGACCGCCTACGCGAACGCGGTGGAGGAGGTCGGCGAGCTGTCCCGGCTCGGCCACATCACCTACCTCGACCAGCACGGCCCGTACGGCAACGGCACGCCCGTGCTGAACGCGGCCCGCAACGCCGGGGACGAGCCGATCCTGGTGCTGTGGCCGGACGACGTCTTCGTGGCCGACGTCCCCCGCGCCCAGCAGCTGATCCGCGCCTTCGAGGCGACCAGTTGCCCGGTGCTCGCCCTGATGCCGATGGACCCGTCCGACTCGCAGCGCTACGGCGTGCCCCGGGTCCGGGAGGATCTCGGCGAGGGACTGCTGCGCATCAGCGGCCTGGTCGAGAAGCCCAAGCCCGAGGACGCGCCCTCCGCCTACGCGGCGATCGGCGGCTATGTCATCACCCCGGGCATCGTCGAGGAACTCCGCAAGCAGACCAAGGCCTGGTACGAGCACCGCACCGGCGAGATCTACCTCACCGACGCCATCAACGCCTACGCCGCCACCAAGGCGGTGTACGGCCAGGTCATCCAGGGCCGCTGGTACGACACCGGCAACCCGCTCGCCTACCTCACCGCCCAGTTCGCGGCCGCTCTGGCGGACCCGGAGTACGGCCCGCATCTGCGCCGGCTGGCGGAGCTGACGGAGGAGCGGGGCTGAGCCCGCTCAGGCGCCGGCGCGGTCGAGGGCGCGGCCCATCTCCTCGGTGAAGCGGCGGCCCGCGGGCAGGAGTTCGCCGCTGCCGAGGAGGGTGCCGACGGCGGCGCGGGTGTGTCCGTGCCAGGTGGTGTGCTCCCGGTCGGCCCGGGGGTCGGGCGGGGCGGTGGTGTGCTCGGTGTGCCAGAAGTCGCACACGCCCAGGTGCGCGTAGGTGCCGGTGAAGAGCGCGTCCAGGGGGCGCGGGTCGGGGCGCCAGGGGGCCCGGTAGCGGGCGGGCGAGGGCGGGCCGTACAGCGGGACCAGGTCGAGCAGGGCGGCGAGCTGGACGTGCAGGAACTCGTGGACCAGGGTCAGCGCGAAGAGCACCGGGTCGCCGGGCGGGGAGAGGGCGACGGCGCCGTGGGCCCGGCGGGCCGCCGAGCTCACCGAGGTGCCGCCGGGGGCGGGGTGCAGCGGCACCAGGGTGGACAGACAGGCGGCGATGGCCCGGGCGTGCCAGGGGTGGCGGCGGACCAGCACCCGCCAGGCGCCGTCCAGTGACCGCTGCCAGCCCTCCGCCTCGCCCGTGCTCTGCACACCGGCCGGCGGATGGCCGTGCACGGCGCGGAAGGGGCCCCGGTCGGCGAGCCGCAGGCGCAGCACGGCGCCGTCGCACTCGGCGGTCAGCAGACGGGGTCCGCACAGCGCGGCCGGCCCTCCGTCGACGAGTTCGCCGAACCAGGCGAGGTCGGGGCGGTGGCCGCGGGCGCACTCGGCGAGCGCGCGGGCCAGTCCTTCGTCGAGGTAGGGATGCAGCATGGCCTCCCGCCACCGCCCCGGCTCCTGCCGCTGCATGCACGCCAGCCGCCGGTACGCCCCCTGGAAGCCGGCGTCGTCGGGCAGCGCCCGGCGCACGGCCACGGCCAGCAGGGTCCGCTTGCTGAGCTGCCCGCGCCGCAGCACCTCCACGCCCCCGACCCCGCCCCGGGCCCGGGCGAGGGCGTCGAACAGGTCCGGGTCCAGGTCGAGCGGGACGAGGGGGCCGGCGGCGGACGGCACGTCGGGGGTGGGGACGGCGGGCGGAACAGGCACGACGGGCTCACTCCTCACGGACGGCACGGACACGGGCGGCACGGACACGGGCAGGACGGCCACGCACGCCACGGACACAGCGGCACGGACACGGGCGGCACGGACACCGGCAGGACGATCACGCACGCCACGGACACAGGCGCCACAGACACGGGCGGCACGGACACCGGCACCACGGACACCGGCACCACGGACACGCACGCCACCGACACAGGCGCCAGGGACACCGGCACCACGGACACAGGCGGCACGGACACAAGCGCCACCGACACAAGCGCCAGGGACACCGGCGCCACGGACACGCGCGCCACCGAGACGGGCGGCACGGACACAAGCGCCACCGACACACGCGCCACCGACACGCGCGCCACGGACACAGGCGGCACGGACACAGGCGGCACGGACACAGGCGCCACGGACGCGGGGGCGGGGGGTGGTGGGGTCATCTCGGGGCCGGTCGGGTTGCCGCTGCCAGTGCGGTGAGGTCCCGGTGCAGGTGGGTGGTGATGTGGTCGATCAAGGCGGCCAGGTCGGGGCAGTACACGGACGGCGCCGCGAACGGGGTCGGCGTGGCGTCGGGGCGGTAGCGGTGGGCGTACAGGCCTCCGCCGCAGACCGCCGAACGCGGGCAGGCCGCGCAGACGGGGGCCAGCCCGGCCCGCCCCCGCTGCCGGGCTCGGAAGGCCTCGTGGCGGGCGGCGTCGGTGAAGTTGTGCGTGAAGACGTCCAGGCCGGTGGCCGGGGCGCCGTCGTAGGCGACCTTCAGCGAGTCGGCCTGTTCGATGGTCCCGTCGGTCTCGACCACGACCAGGTCGACCGGGGCGAGCCCGACCGCCTCGCTGCGGGCGGTGCCGCCGAGCAGCAGGGCCGCGATCTCCTCGAAGAGCCGGATCCCGGTCTCCCGGCGGGGCGCGCCGTACCAGCGGTCGAAGACGGCACAGAGCCAGCGCGCGTACGGCACCGGCTGCCCCGGCTCGGCTCCGGGCGCCGTCGGGGGCACAACGGTGCGGCCGGCCAGTCCGGGCGGCGGGGTGTGCCAGGTGCCGTGCGGCAGCAGCAGGTCCAGCCGCGGCGGGGCGAACTCGAGCAGGGCCTCGTAGGTCTCCACCGGGTCGGCGGCCAGGTCGACGGTGCACAGCAGCCCGGCGTACAGCGGGCGGTACGGACCCTCGGCGAGGAGCCGCAGGGCCCGGGCGACCCCCGCGTGGCTGCCCCGCCCGTCGGGACGCCGCCGGTGCCGGTCGTGGGTGGCGGCGGTGCCGTCGAGGCTGACCCCGATCCGCACCCCGTGCCGGGCCAGCACCGGCAGCAGCGCCGGGTCCTCGACGAGCCGCAGTCCGTTGGTCTGCAGGGTGAGCCGCAGGTCCGCCACCCCGTCGAGGGCGTCGGCGAGCACACCGAGCAGCGCGTCAAGCCGGGCGGCGCCCACCAGCAGGGGCTCGCCGCCATGCAGGACGACATGCACCTCGCTCAGACCGTGGTCCCGGGCGTGCCCGGCGATGAGGGCCGCCGTACGCCGCACGGTGCGGGGGTCCATGACCCGGGGGCGGTCGCGCCAGCTCTGGTCCGCCGACTCGTACACGTAGCAGTAGTCGCACGCGAGGTTGCAGCGGCTGTGGATCTTCAGCAGGAACTGCCGGAAGGGGACCATGGGCCAGCCTCGCTGGATCGCACCGGTGCCCGTGCCGCTCCCGCCTGCGGCCGGGGCGGCCCGGGAATTGGGGCGTGGCGGGTGGCCGCATCCTACAGCCCGTCAGCCGGCGGGCACGCCGGGTGGTGGACGCGACCGGCCCGCTCAGATGGTCGGCGGTTCGATGTCGGAGTTCAGCCGGGTCCCGGCGGCGATCGCCTGCGTCGTCGGGTGCTGCGCCCCCAGGGTGCGTCTCGCGCGCTCCAGGGCCTCCCGGTGCAGACGGTCCGCCTCCGCCGCGCGGCCGAGGGAGCGCAGGGTGAGCGAGAGGTTGGAGGTGGCGGCGACGACGTCGTAGTGGTCGGCGCCGAGGGACGGGAACAGGCCCTCGCGGGCCCGGCTCTCCTGCTCCGCGGCCTCCTCGGCGCGGCCGGCGGCCACGAGGTCGTTGGCGTGGTTGACGACACAGCTGTAGATGTAGGGGTGGGACGCCCCGAGAACCTCGACCAGCTGTCCCATGGTGCGTCTGGAGGACGCCAGCGCCTCGTCGGTGCGGCCCAGCGTCCTCAGGTACACCGCCATGTTGCTGGCGCAGACCAGGGTGACCGGGTGTTCCTCGCCCAGGTAGTCCTTGTAGCGGCCGAGCGCCTTCTCGGCCAGCTCCAGCGCCCGGGCCGTGTCACCGAGCGCGGCGAGGTCGCTGGCCAGGTTGCAGGCGGCGGCGAGGGTGTCGTAGTGGTCGCGGCCGTGGGTGTCGCGGTAGCGCTCGTAGATGTCCTGGTCGACGTCCCGGGCGTCGGAGTAGCGGCCGTCCCGGCGCAGGGCTACGGCCAGGTTCTTGCGGGCCCGCAGGGTGTCGCTGTGTCCGTCGCCGAGGACCTGGTGGTAGAGACGAGTGGTCGTCTCCAACAGCTCCAGTGCAGCCCGGAGTTGACCGGTCTCCCGCAGGTCGCGGGCGTAGTTGTTGGCGTAGTTGAGGGTGGCCGGTTTCGTGGCGCCCTGGTTCTCGCGCTGCCGTTCGTAGGCCGTGCGGTGCAGGTCCAGGGCGGCCCGGCGGTCACCCGCCAGATACTCGGACATCCCCAGGTTGTTGGCGTACATCAGGGTCCGCCGATCGTCCTCGCCGAACTCGTGGAGCGCCATCCGGTGGGTGCTCCGGTCCAGTTCGCGGGCCTCCTGGTAGCGGCCGAGGGCGCGCAGGTCGGCACCGACGTTGCCGGCCGCGGCGAGGGTGGCCGGGTAGTCCTCCCCCTTGGTCGCGGTGAACCGCCGCAGGACGTCCGAGTTCGTTTCGTGCGCCTCCCAGAACCGCCCCTGTGAGCGTTGTACGTTGCCGAGCTGGGTGCGCAGCAGCAGGGTCTGTGTGTCGTCGGGGCCGGCGTCCGGGAAGTCCGGCCGCTCCCAGCGTTCCAGGGTGCGTACGGCGAGGTCGTGGGCGGTGCCATAGAGGCTGCGGCGCCACAGGTAGCGCACCGAGTCGATGATCAGCCGGCGGACCTCGGGGTCGGGGTCGGCTGCGGCGCGCGAGGGCTCCAGATGGGGCAGGAGTTCGTCGTACTCGGGCCAGTCCGGGGTGGCGTCCGGATCGCGGGGCTTGGCGTCCACCAGCGCCGTGTGCACCACCCTGCGCAGTTCCTTCCAGCGCTGGGGGCCGACGCCGTCCCGGACGACGGCCTGGACCAGCCGGTGCACGGTCAGGGTCTCGCTGCCCTGGTCGAAGCGGGCCAGCCCGAAGCGGTTGAGGGCCCGTAGCAACTTGGCGACGGAGACGTCGAGTTCGGCGGCGTCGATGGTGAGGGCCTGGGTGACGGCCCGGCTGTAGAGCAGCCGCATGGGGATCGGATCGGGGCCGAAGAAGGAGCAGATCTCCAGCATCTCGACGGCGGCCCGGTTGCTCTCGCGCAACTCCTCCACCGCGATCTGCCAGGTGCGGGCGGCGGAGTTGGGGTACTCCCGGGGCGGCAGGGGGGTGTGTTCGAGGATGTCCGTGGGGCGGTCGCGCAGCCGGGTGAGGTAGATGTCGACCGGCATGCTGCTCTGGCTCAGCCAGACCGCCGCCTGTCCCACCGCCAGCGGCAGGTCGCCGAGTTCGTGGGCGATCTGCTCGGCGTCCTCGGCGGCCAGCTGCGGGTTGGACCTGAGCAGCACCTCGACGCTCTCCGCGCGGGTGAAGACCTCGACCTCGGCCCGGCCCACGCTGTTGACCCAGGCCCGGTCCCGTGAGGTGATCAGCACATGCCCGCCGGGCGGCCCCTCCGGGATGAGCCCGTCGAGTTCGGTGGGGCTGCCGGCGTTGTCGTACACCAGCAGCCAGCGGCCGTACGGCCGTCCCTGGGCGAGGGCGCGCAGCACGGTCTCGGCGGTGCTGCCCACGTCCTCGCCGCGCTCCAGGCCGAGGTCGGGGGCGAGGTCGGCCAGCGCGGAGCGGATCAGGCCGGGCTGGGCGGCGTTCATCCACCAGACCACGTCGTAGGCGGCCCGGTAGCGGTGGGCGTACTCCAGGGCGGTCTGGGTCTTGCCCATGCCGCCGAGTCCGTACAGCGCCTGACTGGTCACGGCGGCGGTGGGGCCGGCGGTGAAGTGGTCGCGCAGGCGCTCGAGGAGCGGACCGCGCCCGACGAAGCCGATATGGCGGGAGGGGAGTCGAAGGGCCGCCGGTATCGTGCCGGGGAAGATCGGCAGGGCCGTGCCCAGGGGCGGCGTGGAGCCGTCCTGAGAACGGCGGCCCGGCGCCGGCCCGAGGGCGGTGAGGAGCTGGTCGAAGGCCTCGGCGGCGCCGCTGCGGCTGAGATCGGCCACGACGCTGTCGAAGTACGCCTCCGTGGCGGCCGGGTCGAGGTCCTGGAGACGCACGGCGACCAGACCGGGACCGGCGGTCGTCTCGTGTCCCGCCAGCTGGAAGCGGATCGCGGCGGCGCGCGACTGGGCCGCGTACTCCGGCGACAGCAGGGCCAGCACCCGGCCCAGGCCGCCCAGGGTGCCGGCCACCTCGGGCAGTACGGCGCCGTCGGGGCCGACCGTGCTGTGCAGGGAGACCTGGTAGCCGACCGACTCCAGGGCGTCCGCGGCCCACTCGGCCCACATCCGGCCCAGCGGCGCGTAGCTGACGTAGATCTGGGTGGGCAGGGTACGCGGGGCACGCAGGTAGGCGGTGCGCAGTTCGGCGCGCCGGTCCGCGGGCAGCGGGGTGAACCGGGGCACCCGGCCCTCCGAGATCCACTCGGTGAGCCGCTCGAACGCGGTGAGCAGCGAACGCTCCTGGCGGGGACGGTCGGCGATGGTGGCGGGGATCTCCTCATAGGCGTAGAACGCCTTGTAGGGCACCTCGATCTCGCCCCAGTAGCGGGTGCGGTCCTCCTCCGGCAGCCAGTCCAGGTAGGGGGCGAACTCGCTGCGGCAGTAGTCCCGCCCGGCCTCCAGCCGCTCCGTCTCGGCCTCCTCCACGCGCATGGGGACCGGGAGCACCTTGATGGGCCGGGGTGCGGAGCGTTTGACGGTGGCCGCGGCCTCCACGCCGCCGCGGATGCTCTGGGCGCTCATGGTGAAGCAGTCGACGAGGATGTCGGGCAGCAGAACGGTGCAGATGCCGCTCGTGTCGCTCACGCCGGTCCTGCTGTCGATGAGCACGTAGTCGTAGGCGGTGATCATCCGCTCCCGCAGGGCCTGCAGGAAGTGGCCGCCGCCGAGTTCGTTGTAGAAGGTGTGCCAGTTGAAGCTGGTGACGGCGGCGGAGTAGGCGGCCGACTGGCGTCCGGCGGGCAGGAAGTCCAAGCGCCCGCCGGAGGGCTGCTCCAGCATCAGTCCCACGGTGTACGGCGTCGGGTCCGCGGCGTCCTGCAGCCAGCCCTCGGACTCGGCCGCCGCCGGCGGGCGTGGTCCGGATCCGCCGACGACGCCCGCGCGGACCGGGGGCTCCTCACGGCTGATCACGGTGCGCACATAGGACTGCACCATGTTGATCAGGCCGTTGGAGGAGCGCAGTTCGGGGTCGACCAGCAGGGGGTGGAGGTACCGGTGCAGACCGGGCGCCTCGAGATCCCAGTCCACCAGCAGCACCCGGTGACCCGCGCTCGCGAGGATCCAGCCCACGTTGGCCAGCGCCATGGTGCGACCGGTGCCGCCCTTGTACGAGTAGAAGGTGACGATCTTGCCCGGTCCGTCAGGCCTACTGGTCATCGTCGTCGAGTCCTTGGTCGCGGGTCGTGGGGGGTGGCTCGGCCCAGGGCAGCGGCGGCGGGGGCGGTCCCTCGGGCAGCCGGAAGGGAGTGGTGCTCTCCATCTCCATCAGCCGGTTCTGCGCCACCGCCAGCATCACGGCGAGCCGGCCGTCGAACTCGTCCTCGGCGACCCGTACCCGGAACAGCGGGTCGTTGGGGTCGTTGTGCCGGCGCCAGTTGCGCCACAGCACCCGGCTCAGGTCCTGCCAGATGGCCTCGTCGCCGGACTCCTCGTCCGACGCGTGGCAGGGCACCAGGACACCGGTGGCCGGGCGGTTCTGGGCGTCGTAGTCGGCAAGGGCGTCCCGATAGGTCCCGGTGCGCACGGCCCACGGGTCGACCAGCAGGATGCTGGTCTGGTTGTTCTGCAGGGTCTCGTCGAGGCGGCCGCTGAGTCCGTCGTCGACCACCTCGATGTTGCTGGTGTACCCCTCCTGCACGATCACCTTCTGCGCCCGGTGGGCGACCGTCGGGTTCTTCGGCGGGTGGTACGGCGTCCACTCCCGGGGCGAACGCCCGTAGTACTCCGGCCGGTTGCGTCCTTGCGGCAGCGGGTCGGCGACTCCGGCGGCCAGGAAGACCTGCACGTGCCCGGTGCCCGGCGCGGCGGAGCGCTGACCGGCCACCGGGAACAGGCCCCGCACGTCCGTGAGGTCGAGGCCGGGCGTGTGCGGCAGCCGGAACCGGTCCGCGGCGAGCCGCACCCGGGCCGCGACCCTCTCGACGACCGTGCGGTACGCCTGACCCAGCGGGTCGGTCTTCAGCAGGTGCAGCAGACCGTGCGTGAGGTACTCGTCGCCCATGCTGGCCTCGTTGTACTGCAGACTGGCCACCTCGTCGGGCAGTTCGCCCTCCACCGGCATCCACACGACCGGGACCAGCGCCGGCACGTTGGGTATGTCGGTCTCCTGGCGGTACCGCTCGAGCCGCTCCCAGAACGCCGTCCACTCCTTGCCGCAGTACTCGCTGCTCAGGTACGACGGCGAGTACAGCGCGACGAAGGCGCGGCAGTGGCCCACCGCCCGGCCCAGCACCCGGGACCAGTTCGCGCCCAGCCCCAGCCCCTCGACGTCCCGGAACGGCGGCTGCGCCGACGGGTCCGCGCCGATCCTGCGGAGCTCCTTCGCGAGATCGTCGTAGAACCGCTTCACGAACTCGTCGCGATCGTCCTTCCGCGCATAGCTGAGGAAGAAGTACGGCTCCTGAACCAAGTCGCCCCCCGATACCTCCCCGGCCGACCTGACGGTGTGACACCTCCATGCCGGAGCACGTCCGGGTCATACCCACGCCGGTGGCGCCTCAAGCCGTCGGTACGGCCCGGGGCGGACCGGCGGCCCGGTCAGATCGAGGACTCGAAGGCGGCGTACGGCACGCCAGCCGGGTTGACGGCCTCGTCGACCACGCGTCGCAGCATCGCGCCCAGCACGGTGTCGGGGCGCTCGTCGAGCAACCCGTCCAGCGTGTCCATGCCCAGGTCGGTGACATCGAGCAGGCATGGGTCGATCCGGGTGCTGGCGTCCATCGGCTTCCTTCACACGCACACAAGCATGCGACGGCGAACCGTGGCACGCGATACGTGCCGAACCCTATGGGATTCGGTTTGCGGGCACCACAACCCACGCACGCCCCGCTTACGCTCAGGACCCGGCTCCTGGGCGGATGGGGCACACTGGACGTTTGGCCGGTGAGGTCGGCCGCAGGGAAAGGGTGCCCGCGTGAATGGTCCGCTGATCGTCCAGTCCGACAAGACACTGCTGCTCGAGGTCGACCACGAGCAGGCCGACGAGTGCCGTCGGGCCATCGCCGCGTTCGCGGAGCTGGAGCGGGCGCCGGAGCACATCCACACCTACCGGGTGACCCCGCTGGGCCTGTGGAACGCGCGCGCGGCCGGGCACGACGCCGAGCAGGTGGTCGACGCGCTGGTGCAGTACAGCCGGTATCCGGTGCCGCACGCCCTGCTCGTGGATGTCGCCGAGACGATGGACCGCTACGGCAGGCTCACGCTCAGCAAGCATCCCGCGCACGGGCTGGTGCTGACGACCACCGACCGGCCGGTGCTGGAGGAGGTGCTGCGGTCCAAGCGGATCGCGCCGCTGGTCGGCGCCCGCATCGACCCGGACACCGTCGCCGTGCACCCCTCCGAGCGCGGGCAGATCAAGCAGACGCTGCTGAAGCTGGGCTGGCCGGCCGAGGACCTCGCCGGGTACGTGGACGGAGAGGCGCACCCGATCGGGCTCGCCGAGGACGGCTGGGCCCTCAGGCCGTACCAGAAGCAGGCCGTGGAGAACTTCTGGCACGGCGGGAGCGGCGTCGTCGTGCTGCCGTGCGGGGCCGGCAAGACGCTGGTCGGCGCGGGCGCGATGGCGCAGGCGCAGTCGACCACGCTCATCCTCGTCACCAACACCGTCTCGGCCCGGCAGTGGAAGCACGAGCTGGTGAAGCGGACCTCGCTGACCGAGGACGAGATCGGTGAGTACAGCGGGACGCGCAAGGAGATCCGGCCGGTCACCATCGCCACGTACCAGGTGCTGACGACGAAGCGGAAGGGGATCTATCCCCATCTGGAGCTCTTCGACTCCCGGGACTGGGGTCTGATCGTCTACGACGAGGTGCATCTGCTGCCGGCGCCGGTGTTCAAGTTCACCGCGGATCTGCAGGCGCGGCGGCGGCTGGGGCTGACGGCGACCCTGGTGCGCGAGGACGGCCGGGAGTCGGACGTGTTCTCGCTGATCGGCCCGAAGCGGTTCGACGCTCCGTGGAAGGAGATCGAGGCGCAGGGGTACATCGCTCCGGCCGACTGCGTGGAGGTACGGGTCAATCTCACCGACTCCGAGCGGCTGGCGTACGCCACGGCCGAGCAGGAGGAGAAGTACCGCTTCTGTGCGACGACCGCGACCAAGCGGAAGGTGACGGAGGCGCTGGTGCGCCGGTTCGCCGGTCAGCAGATCCTCGTCATCGGCCAGTACATCGACCAGCTCGACGAGCTGGGCGAGCACCTGAACGCGCCCGTGATCAAGGGCGAGACCTCCAACGCGCAGCGCGAGAGGCTCTTCGACGCGTTCCGGGAGGGGGAGATCAGCGTGCTGGTGGTGTCGAAGGTGGCGAACTTCTCGATCGACCTGCCGGAGGCGACCGTCGCCATCCAGGTGTCGGGCACCTTCGGGTCCCGGCAGGAGGAGGCGCAGCGGCTCGGCCGGGTCCTGCGCCCCAAGGCCGACGGACATCAGGCGCACTTCTACTCGGTCGTCGCCCGCGACACCATCGACCAGGACTTCGCCGCCCACCGCCAACGCTTCCTGGCGGAACAGGGCTACGCGTACCGAATCGTGGACGCGGACGAAATCCTGCAGCCCGAGGAGGGCTAGGACCGGTCCGGCGGATCAGGCCGGCTGCGAGGTGCGGCACCTCGTGACCCACCCGAGCGGGATCTGGCGCGTGCAGCTGAAAAGCGGGGGAGGGAGTCGACCCGATGGGGGTCCCCCGCGTGAGGATTGTTCGAGCGTGGGGGAGTCGGCGGCCGCCGACAACGCGGCAGATGGGCGTGCCGGACCCCTCGACGCCGACATGATCCTCCGGACAGGCCCCAGGGCCTGGGCCCGGGGTCACTTGCGGCGTACGCCCGCTTCCTCGCCGTACTCGCCGAGGATGACGACGTCGAAGGCGGCGCCCGCGAAGACGCGGATCGCGCGCAGGGCGCTGCCCAGGCGGTGGGCGGGGTGGGCTCCGGAGAGCGGGGTCGCACCGGACGGGCGACCGGGGGCTGGGTTGATGGTCGCTGCACTCATGTCTCCATGGTGGCTCTTCGGGCATAAAGGGGGCATCGGCCCAAGGTCCCCATTCGCTGTGCTACCTGGGTACGCCTTGTGGGTGAGGCATCCATCGGGGGATGGAGGGGTGATCCCCTAGGGGGCCGAGGGGTACGGGCGCTCCGGGCGCCGGAAATTCATTGGCAGCGGCGCGCACCGCTCACCTAGAATCTCCGCTCTTGCCCGCCTCCCTCGACGGAGCGCCGCCGCCCGGACGGAAACCGGTCGGCACCTCGCAGCAGCAGTCACCCGGCCCGCGGCACCTTCGGAGGCACCCCCTTGTCCACGTCCGTCGACGACCCCCTCTCCCGCGAACGCGCCCACCTCGCCGACTCCCGCGCCGCACTGCGCGCCATGCGCGAGGACGTCGAGTCGCTGGACATCCGCGACGTCACCGCGAACTGGGTCAACGCCGAGGTCCTGGCCCGCCAGATCGACGAGCGGATCAAGGCGCTGGCCGACCTCAGCGACACCCCGCTGTTCTTCGGCCGCCTCGACTACCTGCACTCCCCCGGCGCCGAGCAGGCCGAGGGGGCGGACGGGGAACGCTTCTACATCGGGCGCCGGCACGTGCACGACCACGACGGCGACCCCATGGTCATCGACTGGCGGGCGCCGGTCTCGCAGCCGTTCTACCGGGCGTCCAAGAAGGACCCGATGGACATCGCGCTGCGCCGCCGCTTCGGCTACACGCGCGGCGACATCACGGCGTACGAGGACGAGCACCTCTCCGACCCCGACGAGGCGGCCCGCACCAGCAAGCTGCTCCAGCAGGAGATCGAGCGTCCGCGCGTGGGCCCGATGCGGGACATCGTCGCCACCATCCAGCCCGAGCAGGACGAGATCGTCCGCAGCGGGCTCGGCGGGACGGTCTGCGTCCAGGGAGGCCCCGGGACCGGGAAGACGGCGGTCGGTCTGCACCGGGTCGCCTATCTCCTCTACGCCCACCGGGAGCGGCTCGCCCGCACCGGCACGCTCGTCATCGGGCCGAACCGCTCCTTCCTGCACTACATCGAGCAAGTGCTGCCCGCCCTGGGTGAGTTGACCGTCCAGCAGGCGACCGTGGACGACCTGGTGGCGCACGTCGAGATCAAGGGTCGCGACGACGCGGCGGCCGCGGTCGTCAAGGGCGACGCAAGGATGGCGGAGGTGCTGCGGCGGGCCGTCTACGCGCACGTGACCATGCCCACCGAACCGGTCGTCGTCGTGCGCGGCTCACGCCGCTGGCGCGTCCCGGCGTACGAACTCGAGGACATCGTGCGGGAGTTGCTGGAGCGCGGCATCCGTTACGGCGCCGCCCGCGAGGCCCTGCCGCAGCGCATCGCGCACGCCGTGCTGGTGCAGATGGAGCGGTCGGGCGAGGCGCCGGACGACCGGGTGCAGGACGCGGTGGCGCGCAACACGGCGGTGAAGGCGGCCGTGAAGGAGATCTGGCCGCCGGTCGACCCGGCGAAGCTGGTCCTGCGCCTGCTCGCGGACGCGGACTTCCTCGCCGTACACGCGCAGGGGATCCTCACCGAGGAGGAGCAGAAGACGATCCTGTGGGAGAAGCCCGCGCGGTCGGTGAAGTCCGCCAAGTGGTCGGCGGCGGACGCCGTGCTGATCGACGAGGCCACGGACGTGGTCCAGCGCACGCACTCCCTCGGGCACGTGGTCCTGGACGAGGCGCAGGACCTCTCCCCGATGCAGTACCGGGCCGTCGGCCGCCGCTGCACCACCGGCTCGGCGACCGTCCTCGGCGACCTCGCGCAGGGCACGACCCCGTGGGCGACGCGGAGTTGGGACGAGGCCCTCGCCCACCTCGGCAAGTCCGACGGCGTGATCGAGGAGCTGACCGCCGGTTTCCGCGTCCCGACGGACGTCATCACCTACGCCTCCCGCCTCCTCCCGCACATCGCCCCCGGCCTCACCCCGGTCGCCTCGGTCCGCGAGAACCCGGGTTTCTTCGCGCTGCGGGAGGTCACCGGCGCGGCCGAAGTCATCGCCGCCTGCGAGGAGTTGCTCGCCAACGAGGGCTCCACGGGCCTGATCGCCGCGGACGCCCGAGTACCGGCGCTGGCCGAGGCGCTGACGGCCGCGGGCATCGGCCATCTGGCCCCCGGCGAGGAGACCACGACCGAGACCCGTCTCACCCTGGTCCCGGCCTCCCTCGCGAAGGGCCTGGAGTACGACTACGTGGTCCTCGACGAGCCGCGGGCGGTGGTGGACGGCGAGCCGGACGAGCGCACGGGACTGCGCCGCCTGTACGTGGCCCTGACCCGGGCGGTCTCCGGGCTGATCGTCACCCACGCGGCCCCCCTGCCGGCCCAGCTGGCCGGCTGAGCCAGCCGGGGTCGGGTCAGGGAGCGGCGGCGGCGACGCAGAACTCGTTGCCCTCGGGGTCGGCCATCACGACGTGGTGACCGTCGACCTCCGTGAGCACTTCGCCGCCCGCCTCGACCAGACGCCAGGCCTCCGCCCTGATCCGCGCCCACCGTTCCTCGGCACCGCCGTGTCCCGGCACCCTGATGTCGATATGGAGCCGGTTCTTCGCCGTCTTGGGCTCGGGCACCTTCAGAAGGGACAGACGGGGGCCGACGCCGTCCGGATCGCACAGCCACGCGGCGTCGTCCTCGTCGTCCTCGGGCAGGTCGAACTGGGCGAGCCACTCCTCGCGGGTCGCGAAGGGCGGGGGCGGCGGCTCGTCGACATAGCCCAGGGCGGTCTTCCAGAACGCGGCGAGGAGCTGGGCGTCCGCGCAGTCAAGCGTCAGATCGATTCTGGCTGCCATGACAGGACCGTACTGCGCGCCTCTGACACAGCGGCTACGGGCGAGCGAGCGCCGCGTCCCTGGGCAGGTCCACCGAGCTGCGCCACTCCCGCACCGCCCGCGCCGACACCGGCGCCTCCCAGCCGCCCGGGCGCGCCGCCCCGCCGATGTGGAAGGCGTCGACGCCGGCGGCCAGCAACCGCGGCAGATGGTCCAGGCGCAGACCTCCGCCGACCATGACCCGCTGCTCGTACCCGGGCTCGCCCTGCCGGGCCGCCTCGGCCAGAAGGGTGGGCAGGCCGTCGTCCACCCCGGTGGGCGAGCCGGCCGTCAGATAGGTGTCCAGTCCCGGCAGCCCGTCCAGCTGCTTGCGCAGGGCGTCCCGGTCGGCGGCGCGGTCGATCGCCCGGTGGAAGGTCCACGGGCAGCCGTCCAGCTCGCCCACGACCCGCTCGACCGCGCCCAGGTCGACACCCCCGTCCGCGTCCAGGAACCCGAGGACGAACTCCTCGGCGCCCGCTTCCCGCATCTCGCGTGCGACCCGGGCCACCCGGCCGGCGTCCCCCGCCGCGAACCCGTCCGTCAGACGGAGCATCACCCGCAGCGAGATGTCGACGGCGGCGCGGATCGCGGTGACGGTGGCGGCCGACGGGGTGAGGCCGTCGGCCGCCATGTCGGTGACCAGTTCGAGGCGGTCCGCGCCTCCGGCCTGGGCGGCGACCGCGTCCTCGACGTCGAGGGCGATCACCTCCAGGACTGCACGCTTGCTCATGGGACCCCATTCGTCGGTTGGGCGGGTGGTACGACCCTCACACAGGTCTAGTCCAATTCAAAGACTACGCCCCTGCCCCCGCCCGCACGACGACGCCCCTCAGCCGAAAATGTTCAGCTCGCTCGCCTCCACCCCGGCCAGCTCGAAGTCCAGCCCCTCGACCGGACGCCCCGCGTACAGCCGTACGAGGGTGGCGGCGTCCCCGATGAACCGCGCCGGCGTCCGCTCGCCGCTGGCCTCGCCCAGCCGCAGCGGCTCGTCCATGTCGTCGAGGTCGGCGTGCAGCGGGACGTGGGCCTTCTCCCGGGTGATGCGGGCGAGGAGGGCGAGGGCGTCCGGAAGTCCGGGACCCGCGTACGCGCCGGGCTCGCCGAAGACGTCCCGTACGTCCCCCGCGTGCACCCACTCCCCGAGCGCCACCATGTCCAGCACCCCGCCGGCCTTGGCGATCACCGGGCCCGCCTCGGTCATCCCGCGCTCCAGCTCGTCGACGACCTGCTGGTTCGTCCATTCGGCGCGCTCGGCGATGTCCCGGTCGTTCGACTCGGGCGAGAAGACGCCCTTCTCGAAGCGGGTCTCCACCACCCGGCTCAGCGCCGAGGAACAGTGCGCGAGCACGTCCCGCACGCTCCAGCCGGGACACGCGGGCGTGGGCAGGGCGAAGTCCGCGTCGGGACGGGAGCGGAGCAGCGGTATCAGGGCGTCCCGTTCGAGGATCAGCAGGCGTCCGGGCAGTTCGGGGTCGCGTACCTCAGCAGAAGTCATGACCACCACGCTAGGGGTGCGGGCGCCGGTCACGGGAGAATGACCGCATGGCCGATCTCGACGCCCTGCGCAGCCGCTGGACCCGCGCCCTGGAAGGAGCCCGCGGTGCGTCCGCGGGCCCCGACCCCGCGCCGTACGCCGACAACCTGCTGGCCCGCTGGCAGGAGCCGCAGCGGCGGTATCACACGCTCGCGCACCTCACCGCGGTCCTGGACCACATCGACGTCCTGGAGAAGTACGCCGACGACCCGGACGTGGTGCGGCTCGCGGCCTGGTTCCACGACGCCGTCTATCTTCCCGACCGCTCCGAGAACGAGGAACGCTCCGCCCGGCTGGCCGAGCGCGCGCTGCCGGAGGCCGGGGCGCCGGAGGAGAAGACGGCCGAGGTCGCCCGCCTGGTCCGGCTCACCGTCACCCACGATCCCGCCGACGACGACCGCGACGGGCAGGTGCTGTGCGACGCCGATCTCGCGGTCCTCGCCTCGCCCCCGTCCGCGTACGCCGTCTACACGACCGCCGTCCGCGAGGAGTACCACTTCGTGCCGAACGACGCCTTCCGCGAGGGACGTTCGCAGATCCTGCGCCAACTCCTCGACCTGCCACGCCTGTTCCGCACGCCGTACGGGCAGGCGGAGTGGGAGGCGACGGCCCGCTACAACCTTGCCGCCGAGCTGGAAATGCTGTCGCTCGGCGAGAGCGGCGAGTCGTAGCCTGCGGGCATGCGAAACGTGGGCGGGGAGTACGTGACCGAGGCCGTCGCCGGCTGTGTGGAGACGCTGCGGCCCGCCGTGGCGCGCGACTGGGCGCGGCTGCGGGCCGCCGGGCTCGAGTGGAGCGTGCACGAGACGGCGTTCCACATCGCGGAGGACCTCGTCGCCTACGCCGCCAACCTCGCCGGACTCGCCCAGGACGACTACGTCCCCTTCGAGATCAGGCTCGACGACGGCACGGACAACTCCGGCCTGCTGCACGTCATCGAGGCGACCGGTGCCCTGCTCTCCGCCGCCGTGCGCACCGCGCCCCGAGAGGCCCGCGCCTTCCACCCGTACCCCTTCCGCAGCGCCAACCGCGAGGGGTTCGCGGCGATGGGCATCGCGGAGGTGCTGCTGCACACGCACGACGTGGCGGGTGCCCTGGGGCTCACCTACGAACCCCCGCAGCACCTGCCGGAGTTCGTCCTCACCCGGATCTTCCCGCACGTCCAGCCCGGCCCCACCCCCTGGGAGACCCTGCTGTGGGCCACCGGCCGCGGTGAGCTCCCCGGCCGTGCGCGGCTCACCGAGTGGCGCTGGAACAACAACCTCGTCCACACCACCGAGCGCCTCACCCTCCAGGGCATCACGCCTGCCGCGGCCCGGGATCTGGTCATGGGCGGCGACGGCGGTTTCCTGTGGCTGGAGGGCGGCCCCTTCGAGGGTACCCGGGAGGCCGCGAGCTTCCTGCTCAAGGCGTACGAAGGGGGCGTACACCGCCCGGAGTTCGGCGTCTTCGCCCTCGTCCGCAAGGAGGACGGCCAGGCGATCGGCGGGATGGGCTTCCACGGCGTGCCCGACGAGGACGGACGCGTGGAGATCGGCTACGACCTGGTCGAGGGCGCCCGCGGCAGCGGCTACGCGACCGAGGCGCTGGAGGCGCTCAGGGCCTGGGCGTTCGCCCGCGAGGACGTCACCTCCCTGTTCGCCACCGTCGACCGCGACAACCACCCGTCCCAGGCGGTCGTCACCCGCGCCGGCTTCCGCAGGGTCAGCGAGGACGAGGACGGCCTCCTCGCCTACGAACTCCCGCGCTGAACCCGCCCCTTGCGCCGCCGCAGCCCGGCGCCGTACAGCAGCCGCACCACCTCGCGGCTGCTGACCTCCACCGCTCCGGCCGCCACCACCTCCGCGTACCGGTGGGAGGGGATGTCGTAGTGGTCGCGTTCGAAGGCGCGGCGGGGGACGCCCAACGCGTCCGCGAACAGCCGGAGTTCCTCGTAGGAGACGTCGCTGATGAGGTGGGACCACATCCGGCCGTGGCCCGGCCAGTTCGGCGGGTCGATGTAGAGCGTCACGACGGGCGCGTCCCGCCGGGCGCCGAGCCCAGAGCGCCCACCGCCGCGACCTTCACGCCCGCCTTGTGGCAGACCCAGTGCGGATCGGGTCCCAACTCCGGCTCCACCTCCAGTGCGTGCGGGTCGCCGGAGCCGCAGACCGGGCACAGCGGCCAGCGGCCGTGCGTCTCCAGCAGGGCGTCCTGGACGTCCTGCGCGACCAGCCCGGCGACATAGGGCGCGCCCTCCGGCCACTGCTCCACCCACCAGCGCCGCTGGACGACGGACTCCTCGACCATCGAGACCACGTCCGGCGCGGCCACCTCGCCCGCGGCGAGGTCGCTGAGCACGAGGGCGCGTGCCGCGTGCAACGCCTGCTCCAGGGGGCTGACAGGGGTGTCGGAGGGATCATCCATGCATCCATTGTGCGCACTCTTGACCGCGACCCCGGGCCGAAAATATCTTTCATGAGTGACCCAGGACGTGAAGGAAATTTTCGCCGCCCGGGGCGCGGGGACATCCGCCCCGCCCGCCCCCGCCGCGCTCGCCGCCAAGGTGCGCACCCTCGCCCCCTCCATGACCCGCTCCATGCAGCGCGTCGCCGAGGCGGTCGCGAGCGACCCGGCGGGCTGCGCGGCCCTCACGGTCACCGGACTCGCCGAACTCACCGGCACGAGCGAGGCGACGGTCGTACGCACCGCCCGGCTGCTCGGCTATCCCGGGTACCGGGATCTGCGCCTCGCCCTCGCGGGGCTCGCCGCCCAGCAGCAGTCGGGGCGGGCGCCCGCCATCACCACCGACATAGCGGTCGACGACCCGATCGCGGACGTGGTCGCGAAACTCGCCTACGACGAGCAGCAGACCCTCGCCGACACGGCTGCCGGGCTGGACACCGTGCAGTTGGGGGCGGCGGTGGCGGCCGCGACGGCGGCCCGGCGGATCGACGTGTACGGAGTGGGGGCCTCGGGGCTCGTCGCGCAGGACCTCGTGCAGAAGCTGCTGCGGATCGGGCTGATAGCCCACGCGCACAGCGATCCGCACCTCGCGGTGACCAACGCCGTGCAGCTGCGCGGAGGTGACGTGGCCATCGCGATCACGCACTCCGGCTCCACGGGGGACGTCATCGAGCCACTGCGCGTGGCCTTCGAGCACGGGGCCACGACGGTGGCGATCACCGGGCGCCCCGACGGGCCGGTCGCCCAGTACGCCGACCACGTCCTGACCACGTCCACCGCCCGGGAGAGCGAGCTGCGGCCGGCGGCGATGTCCTCCCGGACCAGTCAACTGCTGGTCGTGGACTGTCTTTTCGTGGGGGTGGCGCAGCGGACCTACGAGACGGCGGCGCCCGCGCTGGCCTCCTCCTACGAGGCACTCGCCCACCGGCACCGGCGGTAGACCCTCCCGGCTTCAGCTCAGGAACTCGCACTTCACGAAAGAGCCGCCCCCATGACCTCCACCTCCAACCCACGTGATCTCCGCGCCGAGTTGGAATCGCTGACCACCGAGGCCTTCCGTCCGGATCTCGCAGACATCGACCGGCTGCCCACCCTCGACATCGCCCGGCTGATGAACCAGGAGGACACGAGCGTCCCCGCGGCCGTGGCCGAGCGGTTGCCCGAGATCGCCGCCGCCATCGACGCGATCGCCGAGCGGATGGGCCGGGGCGGGCGGCTGGTCTACGCCGGGGCCGGGACCGCCGGGCGGCTCGGCGTGCTGGACGCCTCCGAGTGCCCGCCGACCTTCAACACCCGGCCCGAGCAGGTCGTGGGGCTCGTCGCCGGCGGACCGGCCGCGATGGTCACGTCCGTGGAGGGCGCGGAGGACTCCGCCGAACTCGCCCGCGCCGACCTGGTCGCCCTCGCCCTCACCCCGGCCGACACCGTCGTCGGCGTCTCCGCCTCCGGACGCACGCCCTACGCGATCGCCGCCGTGCAGCACGCGCGTGCGCTGGGCGCGCTCACCGTGGGCCTGGCCTGCAACGCCGACAGCGCGCTCGCGGCGGCCGCAGAGCACGGCATCGAGGTCGTCGTCGGCCCGGAGCTGCTGACCGGCTCCACCCGTCTGAAGGCCGGCACGGCGCAGAAGCTGGTGCTGAACATGCTGTCGACGATCACGATGATCCGGCTCGGCAAGACGTACGGGAACCTGATGGTCGACGTCCGCGCCTCCAACGCCAAGCTGCGGGCCCGTTCCCGCCGTATCGTCGCCCTCGCCACCGGCGCCGCGGACGACGAGATCGAGCGGGCCCTCGCGGCCACCGACGGCGAGGTGAAGAACGCGATCCTCACCGTGCTGGCCGGTGTCGACGGCCCGACGGCTGCCCGCCTTCTGGAGGAGTCCGGCGGACATCTGCGTGCCGCGCTGGCGGCGGCACCCCGCTGACCAGCACGCTCGGGGTGTGCCGACCTCACAGGACCACCTCGCCGCCGCCCTCCTCCCCCTCGTCGGCGGCCCCGCGAACGTCACCTCCGTCGCCCACTGCATGACCCGGCTGCGCCTCGGTCTGGCCGACCGGTCACGGGTCGACGAGGAGGCGCTGCGGGCCGTACCGGGGGTGCTCGGGCTCGTGGACGACGAGACGTACCAGATCGTGCTGGGGCCGGGGGTGGTGGGACCGGTGGCGGCGGAGTTCGAGGAGCTGACGGCCGCCACCCAACTCGCCCGCCGGGGAGCGGAGTTGAGGGAGGCGCGGCGGCAGCGCAACGCGACGCCCGTCAAGTCCCTCCTCCGCCGCGTCGCGAACGTCTTCGTCCCGCTCATCCCCGCCCTGGTCGGCTGCGGAGTCCTCGCCGGTCTCAACGGGCTGCTCGTGAACCTCGGTTGGCTGACCGGCCTGACCCCCGCCCTGACCGCCGTCGCCTCCGGCTTCATGGCGCTGATCGCGGTGTTCGTCGGATACGGCACGGCGAAGGAGTTCGGCGGGACGCCGGTGCTCGGCGGGGCGGTGGCCGCGGTCGTCGTGCATCCCGGCGTGGTGAAGGTGACCGCCTTCGGGGTCGCCCTCTCCCCCGGCCAGGGCGGGGTGCTCGGCGCCCTGGCCGCCGCGCTGCTGGCGACGTACGTCGAGAAGTGGTGCCGTACCTGGGTGCCGCCGACCCTGGACGTCCTGGTCACGCCCACGCTCACCGTGCTGGTCTCCGGCCTGGCGACGCTCTACGGCCTGATGTACGCGGCCGGCGCCGTCTCCTCGGCCGTCGGCACCGCGGCCAACTGGCTCCTGGCGACGACCGGCCCGGCGGCGGGTCTGGTCCTCGGCGGTCTCTTCCTCCCGCTGGTCATGCTGGGCCTCCACCAGGCCCTGATCCCCATCCACACCACCCTCATCGAACAACAGGGCTACACGGTCCTGCTCCCCCTGCTGGCGATGGCGGGCGCGGGACAGGTGGGGGCCGCCATCGCGGTGTACGTCCGTCTGCGCCACGACCCCTCCATCCGCACCACCATCAGGTCCGCGCTGCCGGCCGGGCTGCTGGGCGTCGGCGAGCCCCTCATCTACGGCGTCTCGCTCCCCCTGGGCCGCCCCTTCCTGACCGCCTGCGCGGGCGGGGCGGCGGGCGGGGCGTTCGTCGGCTTCTTCGCGCTGCTCGGCGACCGGGTCGGGACGACGGCGATCGGACCGTCGGGCTGGGCCCTGTTCCCCCTGCTGTCGGGGAACAGGAACCCGGCCCTGACGGCGGCGATCTACGCGGGAGGCCTGCTGACCGGCTACACCGTCGGCTTCCTGACGACGTACGCCTTCGGACTCACCGCGGGTGTCCGCAAGCCCGAGCAATCCGGCTGACGAGCCGAGGTCGCACACACCTGCAGGTGTGTACAGTTTTTCCGTGGACACGTACCCGCTCGTAGAGGCCCGCAACCAGCTCGGTCAGCTGGTGGGCCGGGTCCGACACGGCCAGGAACGCATCCTGATCACCGAGTACGGCAAGCCCGCCGCCGCACTCGTCCCGATAAGCGAGCTGGAGGAGTTGCAGCGGCTACGCGACGAGGCCGACATCACCGAGGCCAGAGCCCGCGAGGCCGCTCCGTCAGGCCCGTCCATGTCCCACGATGCGTTCATGGCCCAACGGGAGGCCGAAGACCGCCGAGAGGCGGCTTCGTGACCCACGCAGTGGTGGGTTCCTCCGGTTACTACCGGCTGCACGTGGGGAGTTGGCGTGTGCTGTACCGGCCGGATGGCGACACCATCACTGTCCACGTGTTGAAAGTCGGGCGCGCCTCCTGACCGGTGCCGCCGTGAAAACCGGAGTCTCATCCATGAACCACGCCCAGCTCACCGCCCTAGGCCGTGCTCTTCGTGTTCTCGGCGAGCATGGGGAGGCACTCGGTGCCGACACGCCCGATGCCAAGCTGCACGAGGTCAAGGCCGATCTCCGGCGGGCTCTGGATCTGCTCGACGAGAGCGTGACCGGTGCCGCGCCCGCCACCCGGTGCCCCGAGCACCCCACCGGCCCCGTCGACGAGAGCGCGCCCGACCTCTGCCTGCTCTGCGAGACCCGGCGCCGGGCGGCCCGCCGCGCCGAGTTCAACGGTGGCCCCCTGCCCCAGACGCCGACCGAGACCGTCCCCTCCCGCTACGGCGTCAGCGCCGACCGCCCCCAGCCCCAGCAGCGCTGGCTGCCGGAGGCGTGGAACGGGCAGGCGTGGCAGCTGTGCGGCACCCCGAGGCGGGACCGGCGCGAGGCCGAGTTGTATCTCGCCGCCCAGCGTCGTGGGCCGCGCCCCGCCATGGCGTACCGGCTCGTGCACGAGTTCACCGACTACGAGGTGCTGCGGGTGTGGGGCACCCCGGTGCACGTCGACATCGAGCCGCTGGGGAACCTCTAGGGGCGCAGCAGGGGGAGCGCTCCGAACTCGTACCCTTCCCAAAGCCGTCGTGACGTCTCCTCGGGGTAGGCCCGCACCTCCGGCTTGACGTCGAGGACCTGGACCTGACGGCCCTCGTCCTCGTACGCGGGCCAGCCCGGGTCGCCGGTCCGCGCGAACGCCGTCCACGCCTGCCGGAACCGCGCCGACAGCTCCTCCGCCTCGGCCGGAACCCCGCTCCCCGCGAACAGCAGTGCCCCCAGGTCCGCCTCGAACGTGCCGAACAGCAGCGGGATGTCCAGCCCGTGGCAGGCCCCGAGCACACCCCCGGCACCCGGCGCCGGCCAGGTCAGCTCGTACATGTGCGCCCGTCCCCCGCCCACGACCTGCGCCTGGGCCAGCCGCAGGCTCGGCATCCCGAACAGCCAGTCCGTGTGTACCCGTTCGAACAGCTCGACGGGCGTCGCGTCCGGGAAGGCGGCACGGTACGACCGCTCGCCCTCCGCCCCTCCCGGCGCGAAGGTCCGCAGCGCCCAACTCGCCTGTTCCTCACCGATCTTGTCGAGCATCCCGCCCATGACGAGGAACAGCCGGTACTCGTCCCGGTTGTGCCCCACGAGCAGCTCCACGTCCCGTGCCGCGCCGTCCGCCAACGCCCGCCACGGAGTCGTGGGCAACACCTCGCCGTCCACCACCGGCGAGAAGGGGGTCGACGTCGGCGCCACCTGCCCCCAACGGGCCTCGTACGCCCGCATCCTGGCCCCCAACGCCTCACCGGGAGCGGTCAGTTGCCGGGGATCGAGGGTCGACAGATCGGCGACGGTCGGCCGCAGACCCGCCTCCGCCGCGATCTCCGAGGCGATGTCCCGGGCCAGTTCGGCGGAGAAGTACGTCCCCGGCACGCTCTGCGCGACCGCCCGCCGGAACAGCCCCCGCGCCCTCGGCATCGCCAGCAGCGCCGCCACGGACCCGGCCCCCGCCGACTCCCCGAAGACGGTGACCTGCCCGGGGTCACCGCCGAACGCCGTGATGTTGTCCCGCACCCACTCCAGCGCGGCGACCTGGTCGAGCAGCCCCCGGTTGGCGGGCGCCCCCTCGATCTGCGCGAACCCCTCGACACCGACCCGGTAGTTGAGGGTGACGACGACCAGGTCGCCGTCGTGCGCGATGCGCCGGGCGTCGTAGCCGGGGCTGCCGGAGTGGCCGAGCTTGTAGGCGCCGCCGTAGATCCACACCATGACCGGGCGGCGGGCGGCGGGGTCCGCCTCCGGCGTCCAGACGTTCACGGTCAGCCAGTCGTCGCCCTCGGGCACGTCGAGCACGGCCGTACGCCCCTGGAACCCGGACTCCTGCGGGGGCGGCGGACCGAAGGCGTACGCCTCACGCGTCCCCTCCCACGCCCGCACCGGCCGCGGCGCACCGAACCGGCCCTCCCCCACCGGCGGTTCGGCGAACGGGATTCCCCGGAAGACCGTCAGCCCGCCCTCCTCCCGTCCGCGCACGGCACCGGCCACGGTGCTCACGACCAGACCCTCGGCTGTCGTCATCGTCGGCTCCTCACACAGGGGACGGGCAACACGGCTCGGCTACCCACTCAAACCCAAAGAGCTTGCTTGAATCAACCAACCGCGCACCATCAGGCCGCCCCCGGCCTCCACATCGTCGTCACCACCTGACCGCCGGGAAGGGTGATCCGGTCCCGGGCGGTGAAGCCGACGCTCTCGTACCGCTTGAGATTGGCGGGATTGGTCGACTCCAGGTAGGCGGGCGCGCCCAACTCGTCGATGCGGGCGAGGCTTTCGGACAGCAGGCCCATCCCGAGGCCCTTGCCCCGGTGATCGGTGTGCGTGCCGAGGATGGTGAGGTGGAAGAACGGCTCGGCCGGGTGCGCCTCCTCGAACAGCTCCCCGACCTCCATGATCCCCCGGGCGGTGACGGGGTCGGTGGCCTCGGCCAACCGCCCCTCCAGACCGTCCACTTCGTCCTGCGTCAGCTCGACGCCGCCGGGCGGGATCCAGAGGGCGGCGGCCTCGACGTCCGGGGTCACCAGGGTCCAGGGGTAGCGGAGGGCGGAGGTGGCGTAGATCCGCCACATCACGGCCGCCTGCTCCGCCCGCCGCCCCTCGTCGGGGAAGGCCGGCCCCCACACGGGGTCATGGAGGAAGGCGGAGGTGAAGGTGGCGACGATGCCGTCGACGTCGAAGGGCGTTGCGGAGCGGGCGAGGGTCATGCGGTCATCCTGTACCCGTCCGGGGGCGCGGTCCCAGGTCCGCTGTCTCAGGTCCCAGGTTCCAAGTCCCGGTCCATGGCTAAGCTCCCAGGGACGCGCGCCCCACGTGATCGCCCCCGGCGTCAGCTCAGCGAGCGCAGCGCCGTCGCGTCGTAGGGGCGGAGCTCCTCGAGGCGGCCGGCCAGCACCTTCGCCGCCCACTCGGGGTCCTGAAGCAGCGCCCGGCCGACGGCGACCAGGTCGTACTCCTCCCGCTCCAGGCTGTCCAGCAGGTCGTCGATGCCGCGGACCGGCGAGCCCTCGCCCGCGAAGCCGCGGATGAAGTCCCCGTCGAGACCGACCGAGCCCACCGTGATCGTCGGCTTGCCGGTCAGCTTCTTCGTCCACCCGGCCAGGTTGAGGTCGGCGCCCTCGAACTCGGGCAACCAGTAACGGCGCGTGGACGCGTGGAACGCGTCGACCCCGGCCGCGGCCAGCGGCGCGAGCACCGCCTCCAGCTCCTCCGGCGTCTCGGCGAGCCGAGCGTCGTAGTTGTCCGACTTCCACTGCGAGTACCGGAAGATGATCGGGAACTCCGGCGACACCGTCTCCCGTACGGCCGCCACGATCTCCGCCGCGAACTTCGTACGGGCGAGGTGGTCACCGCCGTACGCGTCGGCGCGCCGGTTCGTGCCGGCCCACAGGAACTGGTCGATCAGGTAGCCGTGCGCGCCGTGCAGCTCCACGCCGTCGAACCCGATCCGCTCCGCCGCGGCCGCGCCCTCGGCGAACGCGCCGATGACGTCGTCGATGTCGCGCTGGGTCATCGTGGCGCCCTTGCCCTCGGTGCCGTCGAGGCGGATGCCGGACGGACCGACGGCGGGCGCGTCGGCGTACGGCGCCTGACCCTGCTCGCGCACCATGCCGATGTGCCACAGCTGCGGCACGATCGTGCCGCCCGCCGTGTGCACCGCCTCGGCGACCTTCTGCCAGCCCGCGAGCTGCTCGTCACCGTGGAAGCGCGGGACGCGGCCGCTGTTCCCCGCCGACTCGTGGCCGACGTAGGTGCCCTCGGTGACGATCAGGCCGACTCCGGCGGCGGCCCGGCGGGAGTAGTACGACGCGACGTCCTCGCCGGGGACTCCGCCCGGGGAGAACTGGCGGGTCATCGGCGCCATCACGATGCGGTTGGGGACGGTCAGGCCGTTGATCGCGGTGGGCCGGGACAGGATCTCGGCGGCGCGGGAGGTGGTGGCGGTCACGCGGGGAAACTCCTCGGTATGTGCATACGCATAGACACTGCTTTCAGCGTCAACCGCCCCACGCGTCACGGCATTTCCGGCTGCCCTGTGACCCCGGACACGCCGAAGGGCGGCACCCCCTGCCGGAGCAGGAAGTGCCGCCCTCCGTAAGGACGTCGATCAACCGGGGCCGAGGCCCCGAGGTCGATCAGAAGTCCATGTCACCGCCCGGCATGCCGCCACCGGCGGGCGCGGCGGCCTTCTCCGGCTTGTCGGCGATGACGGCCTCGGTGGTGAGGAAGAGCGCGGCGATGGAGGCGGCGTTCTGCAGGGCAGAGCGGGTCACCTTCGCCGGGTCGATGATGCCTTCCTTGACCAGGTCGACGTACTCACCGGTCGCGGCGTTGAGGCCGTGACCCGGGGTGAGGTTGCGGACCTTCTCCACCACGACGCCGCCCTCGAGGCCGGCGTTGACGGCGATCTGCTTCAGCGGGGCCTCGAGCGCGATGCGCACGGCGTTGGCGCCGGTCGCCTCGTCACCCACGAGCTCCAGCTTCTCGAAGACCGAGGAGGCCTGGATGAGGGCCACGCCACCACCGGCGACGATGCCCTCCTCGACGGCGGCCTTCGCGTTGCGGACGGCGTCCTCGATGCGGTGCTTGCGCTCCTTGAGCTCCACCTCGGTGGCGGCACCGGCCTTGATGACCGCGACACCGCCGGCGAGCTTCGCCAGGCGCTCCTGCAGCTTCTCGCGGTCGTAGTCCGAGTCGCTGTTCTCGATCTCGGCGCGGATCTGGTTCACGCGGCCCGCGACCTGGTCGCTGTCGCCGGCACCGTCGACGATGGTGGTCTCGTCCTTGGTGATGACCACCTTGCGGGCCTTGCCCAGCAGGTCGAGGGTGGCGTTCTCCAGCTTGAGGCCGACCTCCTCGGAGATGACCTCGCCGCCCGTGAGGATGGCGATGTCGCCGAGCATGGCCTTGCGGCGGTCGCCGAAGCCCGGGGCCTTGACGGCGACGGACTTGAAGGTGCCGCGGATCTTGTTGACGACCAGGGTCGACAGGGCCTCGCCCTCGACGTCCTCAGCGATGATCAGCAGCGGCTTGCCCGACTGCATGACCTTCTCGAGGAGCGGGAGCAGGTCCTTGACGGAGCCGATCTTGGAGTTGGCGATCAGGATGTACGGGTCGTCGAGCGACGCCTCCATCCGCTCCATGTCGGTGGCGAAGTACGCCGAGATGTAGCCCTTGTCGAAGCGCATACCCTCGGTGAGCTCCAGCTCCAGACCGAAGGTCTGGGACTCCTCGACGGTGATGACGCCTTCCTTGCCGACCTTGTCCATCGCCTCGGCGATGAGCTCGCCGATCTGGGTGTCGGCGGCGGAGATGGAGGCCGTGGAGGCGATCTGCTCCTTGGTCTCGACATCCTTCGCCTGCTCGAGCAGGGCACCGGAGACGGCCTCGACGGCCTTCTCGATACCGCGCTTGAGGGCCATCGGGTTGGCGCCGGCGGCTACGTTGCGCAGACCCTCCTTGACCAGGGCCTGGGCGAGCACGGTCGCGGTGGTCGTACCGTCACCGGCGACGTCGTCCGTCTTCTTGGCGACTTCCTTGACCAGCTCGGCGCCGATCTTCTCGTACGGGTCCTCGAGCTCGATCTCCTTGGCGATGGAGACACCATCGTTGGTGATCGTGGGGGCGCCCCACTTCTTCTCGAGGACGACGTTGCGGCCCTTGGGGCCGAGCGTCACCTTCACGGCGTCCGCGAGCTGGTTCATGCCGCGCTCGAGGCCGCGCCGCGCCTCCTCGTCGAACGCGATGATCTTGGCCATGTGAAGTGGTCCCTCCAGGACTGGGGGTGATTCCTTCGGACCGCGCCCGCGCCCGCGACGGACGGCTCGCCGACCCGTGGGTTCCTTGCCCCACCCGGCCTGCGGGCCTCACCGACCCGGTCCTTCTTTGTCACTCTCACCTTCAGAGTGCTAACGCCAATGATTAGCACTCGGGCATGCCGAGTGCAAGCGCCTCCCGGGTACTGGGCAGGTCTCGCAGGGGATCCGGGGCCGCTTGACGCAGACATGCCGAAGGGCCCGTACCCATGACTCCCCATGGGGTACGAGCCCTTCGAAGAAAACAGAAGAACGACGCTGCTATCTACCCGGCGCGTGCTTCAGCTGGTCGCGAGTCGGACCATGTCCGCCTGCGGCCCCTTCTGACCCTGCGAGATCTCGAAATCGACCCGCTGGCCCTCTTCCAGGGTGCGGTACCCGTCCATCTGGATGGCGCTGTAGTGGACGAAAACATCCGCACCACCGTCGACCGCGATGAAGCCGTACCCCTTCTCCGCGTTGAACCACTTGACGGTGCCCTGAGCCATGCCTAACTCCCCTATTACTGGCCCTTGCACAGACCCGCACTTCGCGGGTCCGGGTCAGACCTCACCCCCCACGGTTTGGGGGCGTGCGCCGGAACGCGTCGACCGCGGCTGAATGTATCTGTCCAACTGCCGTCTGCAACAGGTCAATCGGACGAGAATTCTGGACGTCAGGGGTCCGGAATGTAGTGAGAATTCACCCGAATTCAGGGCAAGTCGGGCCCCATAAAGGGCGCATAAGGCGCAAAAGACGCGCACACTTTGGCTACTTCTCATCGCATCCGGAGACGGCACTCATATGCGTTCGGCATGCGGGAGGCAGCAGGTTCCCCAACTGTACCGTGCTCAACCATGCAGAATTGCCCCCTCCGTTTCTCTCGCGGAGGAGGCAATTCGATGAACACTCGGTAATCGCTGTTACCGACGGTAATGATCGGTCATCCGGTCAGCCGCCGGCGACCGCGGGAATGATCGAGACGCCCGCACCGTCCGGGGTGGCCGTCTCCAGCCCCTGCTCGAACCGCACGTCGTCGTCGTTGACGTACACGTTGACGAACCGCCGCAGCTTGCCCTGGTCGTCGAGGACCCGGGCGGCGATCCCGGTGTGGTTCTTCTCCAGATCGGCGATGACCTCGGCCAGGGTCGCGCCTTCGGCGCTCACTTCGGCCTGGCCGCCGGTGTAGGTGCGCAGGATGGTGGGGATGCGGACGTTGACGCTCACGATGAGACCTCCGGTCGGGTGATGGCTTTCAAGGGCCGCGGGGCTGTGTCCAATGTGCGGCTACCGCCGCGTGGGCGCGACCAGCCCCGACCGGCCCGCAGACGACGACGGGTTATACGAGACCAGCCTCGCGGAACGACTCCAGGCTGGGACGAATGGTCGCAGTCAACCCGGTCCCGGCCACCGCATCCAGCGTCTTCAGCCCATCCCCCGTGTTCAGCACGACCGTCGTCAGCGCCGGATCCAGCACACCCGCCTCGATCAGCTTCTTCGTCACTCCGACGGTCACCCCACCGGCGGTCTCCGCGAAGATGCCCTCGGTCCGCGCGAGCAGCCGAATCGCATCGACGATCTGCTCGTCGTTCACGTCCTCCACCGCACCGCCGGTACGCCGTGCGATGTCCAGGACGTACGGGCCGTCCGCCGGGTTGCCGATGGCCAGCGACTTGGCGATGGTGTTCGGCTTCTGCGGCCGGACCACGTCGTGCCCCGCCTTGTACGCGACGGAGACCGGGCTGCACCCCTCGGCCTGCGCGCCGAAGATCTTGTACGGCTTGTCCTCGACGAGCCCGAGCTTGATCAGCTCCTGCAGCCCCTTGTCGATCTTCGTCAGCTGGGAGCCGGAGGCGATCGGCACCACCAGCTGGTCGGGCAGCTTCCAGCCGAGCTGCTCGCAGATCTCGTACGCCAGGGTCTTGGAGCCCTCCGCGTAGTACGGCCGCAGGTTGACGTTGACGAAGCCCCAGCCCTCGCCGGCCGGGTCGCCGATCAGCTCGGAGCAGAAGCGGTTCACGTCGTCGTAGTTGCCCTCGATGCCGACGAGTTCACCGCCGTAGACCGCGGCCATGACGACCTTGCCCTGCTCCAGGTCGTGCGGGATGAACACGCAGGAACGGAAGCCGGCCCGGGCGGCGGCGGCGCCGACCGCGCCCGCGAGGTTGCCGGTGGAGGAGCAGGAGAGGGTGGTGAAGCCGAAGGCGCGCGCGGCCTCCAGGGCCTGGGCGACGACACGGTCCTTGAAGGAGTGCGTCGGGTTGCCGGAGTCGTCCTTGACGTACAGGCCACCGGTCACGCCCAGCTCGCGCGCGAGGTTGTCGGCCTTGACGAGCTTGGTCCAGCCGGGGTTGATGTTCGGCTTGGTCGCCACGTCCGCCGGAACGGGCAGCAGCGGCGCGTAACGCCAGATGTTCGAAGGTCCCGCCTCGATCCGCTTGCGGAGTTCCTCGGTGTCGTAGACCGAGAAGTCGTACGCGATCTCGAGCGGGCCGAAACACTCCTCGCAGGCGAAGACCGGGCCGAGCGGTACCCGGTGGCCGCATTCGCGGCAGCTCAGCGCCGCGGCGGGACCGAGGTCGACGGCCTGGGAGTCGGTGGTGCTTGCAACAGTCTGCGCAGCCATGTGAGGCGAGGCCCTTTCTCCTCATCTTCCTCACGACGCATCTCGCCGTGAGACGGATTTGGCACCTTCCCTAGCCGGGAGCCTCGCGGAATGATCAACGTCGATCTACGAGACCGGCTGGAGGGTTGCCGGGGCTTCATCGGGCCGTGTCCCTCTGCCCCTCTGGATGAGCGGTATTCGGTTGTACGTTCAATGACCTCGGACATGCGATGGTCATCGACGTTGTTCAAGACTGTAACCGAAGGCCAGGACAGTTGAGAGAGTCGTCCGAACCGCGAGACAAGTGAGGAGCCGCCTACGTGCTGGAAGAAGTCGAGCGCTGGCTGAGCACCCGCTCCTGGTCCGTCACCGACCGACCGCTCCACCAGATCCTGGCCGCCAAGCAACGAACGGGCCGGACGGTGTCCGTCGTGCTGCCCGCGCTGAACGAGGAGGAGACGGTAGGCGACATCGTCGCGATCATCCGTCACGACCTGATGCAGCAGGTCCCGCTGGTCGACGAGATCGTGGTCGTCGACTCCGGCTCCACCGACCGCACGTCGGCGGTCGCCGCGTCGGCCGGCGCGCGGGTCGTCCACCGCGACGACATCCTGCCCCGCCTCCCGGCCGTACCCGGCAAGGGCGAGGTGCTGTGGCGCTCGCTGCTGGCCACCACCGGGGACATCGTCTGCTTCATCGACGCAGACCTGAAGGAGTTCTCCTCCGACTTCGTCTCCGGCATCGTCGGCCCGCTGCTCACCGACCCGGGGATCGACCTGGTCAAGGGCATGTACGACCGCCCGCTCGCCGGCGCGAGCGGCCAGGGCGGCCGGGTCACCGAACTCATGGCCCGCCCGCTGCTCAACATGCACTGGCCACAACTGGCCGGTTTCGTCCAGCCGCTCGGCGGCGAGTACGCGGCCCGCCGCAGCCTGCTGGAACAGCTGCCCTTCCCCGTCGGCTACGGCGTGGAACTCGGCATGCTGGTCGACGCCCTGCACCTGGTCGGCCTCGACGCCCTCGCCCAGGTCGACGTCGGCGTCCGCAAGCACCGGCACCAGGACGGACAGGCCCTGGGCCGCATGGCCGCCGCCATCTACCGCACGGCCCAGCTCCGGCTCGCCCGAGGCCACCTCATCCGTCCCTCCCTCACCCAGTTCGAGCGGGGCGAGGACGGCTTCGAGCCGCGCACCTATTCGGTGGACACCGAGGAGCGGCCGCCCATGGCGGAGATCGCGGAGTACGCGGAGCGCAAGGTCGCGTAACCCCTCGGAGCGGGCCGTATACGGGGCGAGGCCGTGAACCGGCCATACGTTTGAGTGTTTCCGGGCCGGGCTAGGTTGAGGCGTATGGCTTCCACGCACGGCGCTCATCAGGTGCTGGTCGCGTCCAACCGCGGCCCGGTCTCGTACGAGGTACAGGAGGACGGCTCGCTGGCCGCCAAACGGGGCGGCGGCGGGCTGGTCTCCGGTCTGTCGGCGATCGGGCCCGACGCGGGCGCCCTGTGGGTGTGCTCCGCGCTGTCCGACGGCGACCGGGAGGCGGTACGGCAGGGCGTCGGCGAGGAGGGCGTGCGCATGCTCGCCATCCCGGCCGACGTGCACGCCGACGCGTACAACGGCATCGCCAACTCGGTGCTCTGGTTCGTCCACCACATGCTGTACCAGACCCCGCTGGAGCCGGTCTTCGACGCGGAGTTCCGACGGCAGTGGGCGTCGTACGAGACGTACAACCGGGCGTTCGCCGAGGCGCTGGCCGAGGAGGCGGCGGAGGGCGCCGCGGTGCTGGTGCAGGACTACCACCTGACGCTGGTGCCGGGAATGCTGCGCGAGCTGCGCCCGGACCTCAGGATCGGTCACTTCTCGCATACGCCGTGGGCGCCGGTGGACTACTTCCGGATGCTGCCGGACGACATCGCGGAGCAGGTGCTGCGCGGCATGCTGGGCGCCGACCGGCTGGGCTTCCTGACCCGGCGCTGGGCGGACGCGTTCACGGCCTGTACGGAACTGGTGGGCGGGCTCGGGAACACCGAGGTCGGCGTGCACGGGCTCGGGGCGGACGCGGACTTCCTGCGGCAGCGCTCGCACGAAAACGACGTCGTGGAGCGGATGGCCGCCCTGCGCGAGGAGATCGGTGCGGGCCGGAAGACGATCGTGCGGGTCGACCGGACCGAGCTGTCGAAGAACATCGTGCGCGGGCTGCTGGCGTACCGGCAGCTGCTCGACGACCACCCGGAGTGGCGGGAGCGGGTCGTGCACGTGGCCTTCGCCTACCCCTCGCGGCAGGACCTCGCCGTGTACCGCGACTACACCGCCGAGGTGCAGCGGCTGGCGGAGGAGATCAACTCCCGGTACGGAACGCCTGGTTGGACCCCCGTGGTGCTGCACGTGAAGGACGACTTCGCGCGCTCGCTGGCCGCCTACCGCCTGGCCGACGTGGCGCTCGTCAACCCGATCCGCGACGGCATGAACCTGGTCGCCAAGGAGGTTCCGGTCGTCTCCGACGACGGCTGCGTCCTGGTGCTGTCCCGCGAGGCCGGCGCCCACGCCGAGCTGGGCGAGGACGCGATCACGGTGAACCCGTACGACGTGATCGGCACGGCGGAGGCGCTGCACACGGCGCTGACCCTGCCGGCCGAGGAGCTGGCCGAGCGCGGCAAGCGGCTGGCGGCGGCCGCCACCGCGCTGCCGCCGGCGCAGTGGTTCCTGGACCAGCTGAACGCGCTGGTGGATCAGCCGAGTTGAGCCGCCAGGGCGGACAGGAGGTGTACGACCCCTGCCGGGCCGTCGACCACCAGGTCCGCCCTCTCCCTCAGCTCCGTGACCTCGTCGCTCCCGCTGCACACCAGTAGTCCGGGCACCCCGTCGGAGCGCAGCTTCTCCACCGCCCCGAACGCCGGGAGGTCGCCCAGGTCGTCGCCGCCGTAGAGGACGGCCCCGGCGGAGATCTCACGGACGTACTCACTCAGGGCCACGCCCTTGTCCATGCCCGGGGGGCGGAGTTCCAGGACCAGCCGGCCGGGCTCCACGATCAGGCCGTGCCGTGCCGCGAGGTCGCCCAGCGGCCCGCGCAAGGCCTCGAACGCCGCCTGCGGGTCACTCGCCCGGCGGGTGTGCACGGCCAGCGCACGGCCCTTCTCCTCGATCCAGGTGCCCTGCGCCTGCCCGGCGCCGGCCCGGTCGAGGAACCCGGGCAGTTCGGCGCGGACGGCGGCGACCCCGGGGTGCGGCGCCGGGGCCGTGACCTCGCCGCTCCCCGCGTCCCAGCGCTCGGCGCCGTAGTGGCCGAGGACGACCAGGTGCTCCAGTCCCGGCACGCCCGCGAAGCCGCCGTGCCGGACGGCCACCTCCGCCGGGCGCCCGGTGACGACCGCGACCGCGGCCACCTTCGGGGCGAGCCGGGCCAGCGCGGGAACGGCGTCGGGGTGGGCGCGGGCCTGTTCGGGGTCCGCAACGATCGGAGCGAGCGTCCCGTCGAAGTCAAGGCCGATCACGGCCTTCCCGGGATTCGCGAGAATCGCACCGAGCCCGTCCCGCCCGGCCCGGGTCACAGGCGTCGGCAGGGGATCCGTGTCCGTATGGGTACCCATACGGGGACCCTAACCGGGATGCGCCGAGACATGCGCGGCCCGGGGGTGAGCGAGAACGGCCGGCTGGGGGGCGGCTGGGGTGCGCGGAAATGGCGGGCGTGGGGTGCGCGGGAATCGCGGGCGCGGGGTCGCGGGACCGTCAGCCGCTGGTGCGCGGAAACCCTCGACACGGGGCACGCGGGAACCGTCAGCCGCCCGGGCGCGGAAACCGTCAGCGCGGGGCGCGGGCGAACCGTCAGCCGAGCAGGCGCGGAAACCCTCGACACGGGGCACGGGCAAACCGTCAGCCGAGCAGGCGCGGAAACCCTCGACACGGGGCACGGGCAAACCGTCAGCCGAGCAGGCGCGGCAACCGTCGGCGCGGGAAGCGCGGAGATGGCGCGGCGTGCGCGGCAACCCTCCTCCTGGAATGCACGACAGCTGTCACGGCCGGCGTGCCGCGACCCTCGACGCGGGGTGCGCGGAAACCGGCAGCCGGGGTGCGCGCGAACCGGCGGTCGGCGTGCGGGAAGCGTCAGCGTTCCGAGCGCCGCTGATCGCGCACCCTTCTCAGTCTGTTCACCGTCACCGGGTCGTGGGCCAGTGCGCGCTCGTCGTCCAGGAGGGCGTTGAGCAGCTGGTAGTAGCGGACCGGGGCGAGCCCCAGCTCCTCCCGTATCGCCCGCTCCTTCGCGCCGGGGCCCGTGAAACCCCGGCGCTCCAGGGCGAGGACGGCCCGCTCGCGCTCCCCCAGCTGGTCTTCCCGGTCCATGTGACGAACCGTAGCGCCCGCCACTGACAGCCACCCCCGGCCAGGGGTGCCTAGTCGGAGCTCTCCGCCCTGGTCGCCGTGGACTGCAGCCGGCCGAGGACGGCCGCCGGGCTGCCGTTCGGGGCGACCGCCTGGCCTATGCGCTGTTTGACCGCCGCGCTGACCGCCGCCCAGGACGTCTTGCCGACCGGCGGCAGCTCGGACTGCGGAAGCTCGTCCAGGAACGGCTTGAGCGCGGCGTCCCGCTGGTCGCCGCTCATCGCGTCGGACGCGGAGTTGGTGACCGGCAGCAGGTCGTACTCGCGGGAGAAGGCGAGGACGTTCTTCTCGCTGTAGACGAAGTCCAGGAAGTCACCGACCTGCTCGGCGTGGCCGTTCTTCTTGAAGGCCATCATCCAGTCGGCCACACCCATCGCGGTCGTGCTCGGCCCGTCGGCGCCGGGCATCGGCACCATGCCGAACTTCACGCCCTTCTTCGCGGCGATCTTCATCAGCGAGGGGTGCCCGTTGAGCATGCCGACCTCCCCCTTCGCGAAGGCCGCGAACGCGTCGGCCCGGTTGAGCTTGCCCGGCGCGACCGGCCCGGTCAGCCCCTTGCCGACCAGGTCGTCCTTGAGCCAGTTGAGGGTGGCGACGTTCTCCGCCGAGTCGATGCCGTACGTGCCGACGGTGTCGGTGTAGCCGCCCCCGCCGCTGAGCATCCACTGCATGGTCTCGGCCTGCGCCTCCTCCGGCCCGAGCGGCAGCGCGTACGGGTACTTCACGCCCCGCGCCTTGAGCACCTCGGCGTCCGCGGCGAGCTGCTTCCAGGTCCTCGGCGCGCTGAGCCCGGCGTTCTTGAAGAGGGTCTTGTTGTAGAACAGCAGCCGGGTGGAGGCCGCGAACGGCATCCCGTACTGCACGCTGTTGACCTGCCCGGCGGTGGCCAGCTGGGAGGCGAAGTCGGCCTGGGTGCTGATGGAGAGCAGGTCGTCCGCCGTGTACAGCAGGCCCTTGTCGGCGTAGTCGGCATACGCGCCGATCTGTGCCAGGTCGGGCGCCTTGCCGTCGTCGACCATCTCCTTGACCTTGCGGTCGACGTCGTTCCAGGAGTAGACGGTGACGTCGATCTTCACACCGGCGTGCTTCGCCTCGTACTCCCCGACCAGCCGGTCCCAGTACTTCTGCGAGCTGTTGGCGGCGGAGTCACCGTAGTCCGCCGCGACCAGTCTCAGGGTCACGTCTCCCGAACCGCCGGTGACACCGCAGCCGCTCAGGGCCGCCGTCATGCCCAGCGCGGCGACCGCCGCCGCCGTTCCCGTCCTGCGCCGCTGCACTGCTATGCCACGCCCCAACTGTCTCGCCGTTCAATATGTGGACCGTTTTAAGGTCTACACCACGTAAGTGGACTAGACCTCTCGCGGGTCAGCGGGCCACACTACATCCCGTGAGACATGTCATCGCCCTCGATGTGGGCGGAACCGGGATGAAGGCCGCGCTCGTCGGCGCCGGCGGCGAGCTGCTGCACCAGGCTCGCCGGGCGACCGGACGCGAACGCGGCCCGGACGCCGTGGTCGAGGGCATCCTCGACTTCGCCGCCGAGCTGCGCGCCCACGGCGCCGACCGCTTCGGCGCACCCGCCACCGCGGCCGGCGTGGCCGTCCCCGGCATCGTCGACGAGCCGCGGGGCGTGGCCGCGTACTCGGCCAACCTCGGCTGGCGGGACGTACCCCTGCGCGACCTGCTGTCCCGGCGGCTCGGCGTGCCCGTCGCCCTCGGCCACGACGTGCGCACCGGCGGACTCGCGGAGGGCCGGATCGGCGCGGGCCGGGGCGCGGACCGCTTCCTCTTCGTCCCCCTCGGCACCGGCATCGCGGGTGCCATCGGCATAGCGGGCCGGGTGGAGGCGGGCGCGCACGGCTTCGCGGGCGAGATCGGTCACATCGTCGTACGACCCGGGGGCGCCCCCTGTCCGTGCGGCCAGGTCGGCTGCCTGGAGCGGTACGCCTCCGCGGCGGCCGTTAGCGAGGCCTGGGCCGCCGCCACCGGTGACCCCGGCGCGGACGCCGCCGACTGCGCGAAGGCCGTCGCGTCCGGCGATCCGAACGCCGTCCGGGTCTGGCAGGAGGCGGTCGACGCGCTGGCTGACGGTCTGGTCACCGCCCTCACCCTGCTGGACCCGCGCACGCTGATCATCGGCGGCGGGCTCGCGGAGGCGGGGGAAACCCTGTTCACACCGCTGCGGGAGGCGGTCGGGCGCCGGGTGACCTTCCAGAAGCTGCCGTCGATCGTCCCCGCGGCGCTGGGGGACGCGGCGGGCTGTCTCGGTGCCGGGCTGCTGGCCTGGGATCTCCTCAACTCAACCGACCGCACGGAGGTAACCACCTGATGGGTTCTACCAAGGTTCTCGCCGGTGCCCGGGTGGTGCTGCCCACAGGGGTCGTCCCCGACGGCCGTGTCGTCGTAGAGGACACGCGGATCGCGGCCACGGCTCCCGAGAACGCCGAGGTCGTCGACGTCTCGGGGCACTGGCTGGTGCCGGGGTTCGTCGACATCCACAACCATGGCGGGGGCGGGGCGTCCTTCTCCGGGCCGGTGGACGACGTACTGAAGGCCATCCGCACCCACCATCTCCACGGCACCACCACCCTCCTCGCCTCCACGGTCACGGACGACATGGACTTCCTGGTCAAGCAGGCCGGCCTGTTGTCGGAGCTGGCCGAGCAGGGCGACCTGGCGGGCATCCACTTCGAGGGACCGTTCATCTCGCCGTGCCGCAAGGGCGCCCACTCCGAGGAACTGCTGCGCGACCCCGACCCCGCGGAGGTGCGCAAACTGATCGACGCAGGGCGCGGCAAGGCGAAGATGATGACTCTGGCCACCGAACTGCCCGGCGGTGTCGACTCCGTACGGCTGCTCGCCGAGCAGGGGGTGATCGCGGCGATCGGTCACACGGACGCGACGTACGAGCAGACGGTGGAGGCCATCGAGGCGGGGGCGAGGGTCGCGACGCACCTGTTCAACGCGATGCCCCAGATCGGTCACCGTGCCCCGGGCCCGATCACCGCTCTCCTCGAGGACGAGCGCATCACCGTCGAACTCATCAACGACGGCACGCATCTGCACCCGGCGGCCCTCCAGTTGGCGTTCCACCACGCGGGCGCCTCGCGAGTCGCTTTGATCACCGACGCGATGGATGCCGCAGGCGTCGGCGACGGTCGGTATCTGCTCGGCCCCCTGGAGGTCGAGGTCAGCGAGGGCGTGGCGCGGCTGGTGGAGGGCGGCTCCATCGCCGGGTCGACGCTCACGCTGGACCGTGCGTTCAAGCGGGCGGTCACCGTGGACGGGCTGTCCGTCGAGGACGTGGTGGCCGCGATCTCGGCGAACCCCGCCCGGCTGCTCGGCATGGACGACCGGATCGGCTCGCTGGAGGCCGGCAAGGACGCCGACCTGGTGCTTCTTGACCATCAATTCGACCTCAAGGGCGTGATGCGCCGGGGTGAATGGGTGGTCGATCCGCAACTGGGGTGATCTGTCCGGCTGTTGAGGGCGGCGGTCGTCCTGTGAAAATAGGACGACCACGTTCTGCATGTCTTTCTCCGGGGGAGGTCGGCCCAGGTGATCCTCACGGTCACGCTGAACACCGCTCTCGACATCACGTACCGCATCCGGGCGCTGCGTCCGCACACCTCGCACCGGGTGACGGACGTGGCGGAACGCCCCGGCGGCAAGGGCCTGAACGTGGCCCGGGTGCTGGCGGCCCTCGGCCATGAGGTGACGGTCACCGGCTTCACGGGCGGCGCAACGGGCCGCACGGTGCGGGAGCAACTGACGGCCACGCCCGGACTGGTGGACGCCCTCGTCCCGGTCGCCGGCCCGACCCGCCGCACGATCGCCGTCGTCGACACGACCTCCGGCGACACGACCCAGCTCAACGAACCGGGCCCGACCGTCACGGCCGCCGAGTGGTCGGTCTTCCAGGATGCGTACGAGGACCTGCTGCCCTCCATGTCGGCGGTGGCCCTGTGCGGCAGCCTGCCGCCGGGGGTGCCGGTGGGGGCGTACGCCGTCCTGGTCCGTCTGGCCCGGGCGGCGGGCGTTCCGGTGCTCCTCGACACGAGCGGCGAACCCCTGCGCCGAGGGGTGGCGGCCCGCCCCGACCTGATCAAACCGAACGCCGACGAACTGGCCGAACTCACCGGCTCCCACGAACCGCTGCGCGCCACCCAGGACGCCCGCCGACGAGGAGCGACGGCGGTCGTCACCTCCCTCGGCTCGGACGGCCTCCTCGCGGCCACCCCCGAGGGCCGCTGGCGAGCCACCCCACCGACCCACCTCCACGGCAACCCCACAGGCGCGGGCGACTCCGCGGTGGCGGGCCTCCTGTCCGCCCTGGTCGAACAACTCCCTTGGCCGGACCGCCTGTCCCGAGCGGTAGCCCTGTCAGCGGCGACGGTACTGGCCCCGGTGGCGGGCGAGTTCGACCGCGCCGCGTACGAGGAACTGGTGGGGCGGGTCGCGGTGACGGGCGAGGTCACCGCTGCCTGATCCCGGCCGCTAGTTCTTGACCTGGCCCGCCTTCAGCCACAGCTGGTCGAGCAGGACGTTGCACTTGTCGCCGGCCTGGCAGGAGAGCGTGATCGTGTTGGTGCCCTGCTTGAGGGAGGGCCAGGCGTAGGTCTTGGTCCAGCCGTGCGCGAAGTCGCCGTCCTTGGCGTGCGCGAAGTTGCCCAGGTTCAGCTTGCTTCCGAAGGTCTTGCCGTTGACGCTGAGCGTCATCGACTGGTCCTCGCCGGCCGCGCTGAAGTAGGCGAAGACGGTGTAGACACCCGCCTTGGGGATGTCGTCGATCGTCCACGTGACCGACGCGCCCTGGTTGTTCAGGTTGGTGACATAGCTGCCGCCGTCAGACTGCGCGCCCTCGACGTCCGACGCGACCGTCGCGCCACCCCCCAACTGGAGGTCCTTGGCGTCGGTCTTGGGAAGGTCCGCTGCCGCGCTGGCGCTCGCCGACTGGCTCGGCTGGGCGCTCTGGGACGTGGACGTCGTCGGCGTGGAGTCGCCGCTCGCCTTGTTGTCCGAGTCGTCCCCGCCCATGATCGCCACACCGATGCCGATGACCACCGCGGCGACCACCGCTATCGCACCGATCAGCAGCCCCTTGGTGTTGGGACCACCGCTGCGGCCGCCACGCGTCGGCTGCTGCTGCGGGGCCGTCGGGGCGCCGCCGCCGGGGAAGGTCTCGGGAGCCGCGTAGTGGGCGCTCGGCTGACCGTACGCACCCTGCTGCTGCGGCACCTGACCGTACGCGGCGGTCTGCTGCTGCGTCGGAGCCGACTGGCCGTACTGCTGCTGCGTCGGAGCCGGCTGCCCGTACTGCCGCTGGCCGACCGCGCGCGTCCGGTTGACCGAGCCCGGGTAGCCGTAGCCACCGCCACCGGACGGCGGCTGGGCGCCATTGGCCTGCCCATCGGCGTAGAGGTAGCCGAACGGGTCGTCGTCCTCGGGCGTGCTGGCGCCGTTGTTGCCGGACGTCATCCCTTGGTACTCCTAGCGGGTGCGGGTCGGTGCGATACGTGGGGTCAGAATGGCGAGCCTACCCGCTCTCCATGCCCCAAACGGGTGACTCGGATCGCATCGTCTCGCGGATGTGCCCCCTGACCTGGGGGTTCATCCCGCCCGTCTGTGCTGTTTGGGACGAGATCGTTTCTCTACGTACATCCGCTCGTCAGCGGACTTCAACACTTCGTCCGCGGTCATGCCGCAGTGTGCCCATCCGATGCCGAAGCTGGCGCCCACCCGCATGGCCCGCCCGTCGACCCGGATGGGCTGGATGATCTCGTTGCGCAGCCGTACGGCGAGGTCCTGGGCGTCGGCCCGGCCGAGCCCGTCGGCGAGGACCACGAACTCGTCGCCGCCGAGACGCGCCACGGTGTCACCGTCGCGCACCCCCCGGGACAGCCGCCGGGCGACCTCGATGAGCACCGCGTCGCCCGCGTTGTGCCCGAACCGGTCGTTGATCGACTTGAAGCCGTCGAGGTCGCAGAAGAGCACCGCGAGCCCCTTGGTGCCGTCGTCGCGCTCGCCCTCGGGGGCGACGGTGTGCACATGGTGGTCGTAGCCGTCGAACATCTCGGCGCCGCCCGGCCGGAAGTCGAAGCCGTGGCCGTTGACGTCGAAGGCGGGGTGGCCGTAGGCCGCGTCCAGGGACTCCAGGGCGCCGGGATGCGCGGCCCGCTGACAGAGCCGGGAGGACAGGCGCGAGCGGAGTTCGGCGGAGTTCGGCAGGCCGGTGAGGGAGTCGTGGGAGGCGCGGTGGGCGAGATGCAGCTCGCGGCGCTTGCGCTCCTCTATGTCCTCGACGTGGGTGAGCAGGAAGCGGGGGCCGTCGGCGGCGTCCGCGACGACGGAGTTGCGCAGGGAGACCCAGACGTAGGTGCCGTCCCGGCGGCCGAGGCGCAGCTCCGCGCGCCCGCCCTCGGCGGAGGTCCGCAGCAGGGTGCCTATGTCCTCGGGGTGGACGAGGTCGGAGAAGGAGTAGCGGCGCATCGCGGAGGCGGGGCGGCCGAGGAGGCGGCACAGGGCGTCGTTGGTGCGCAGTATTCGCCCGTGCTGGTCGCCGCCCATCTCGGCGATGGCCATGCCCGAGGGGGCGTACTCGAAGGCCTGCCGGAAGCTCTCCTCGCTCGCCCTGAGGGCCTGCTGCTCCCTTTCGAGCCTGACCAGTGCACGCTGCATGTTGGCACGCAGCCGGGCGTTGCTGATCGCGATCGCGGCCTGGAACGCGTACATCTGGAGCGCTTCGCGTCCCCATGCGCCCGGTCGGCGGCCGTTGCGCGGCCGGTCCACGGACAGCACGCCGATCAGCTCGCCGCACGAGCCGCCGGGCGCGCTCGGCATGTACATGGGCGCGAACAGCCGGTCGGCGGGGTGCCACTCGTCCTCGAAGCGGGGCGCGGGCCCGTCGGTGTACCACTGCGGGACGTCGTCGTCGTCGAGGACCCAGCCCTCGGTGTGCGGTATGAAGACCAGGTCGCCCCAGTGCTCACCCATGGCCAGGCGGCGCTCCCAGGAGTCACGGGAGCCGACCCGGCCGGTGATCAGCGCCTCGGCCGCGGCGTTGCCGGCGAAGGCGGCGACGACGAGGTCGCCGTCGGGGCGGACCAGGTTGACGCACGCCAGCTCGTAACCGAGGCCGTTGACCACACCGTCGGCGACGGTCTGCAGCGTGTCCGCCAGGCTGCGGGCCGTGTTCATATCGGCCATGACCTGGTGCAGTTGTCGCAGAGTCGCAAGACGGACGTAGGGCTCCGACTCGGTCTCCATACTCGCCCTCCCCCCGAGACCTCGCAGCGAATCAAGGGTTCTCATCGGCGTATCGTTCTGGCAGCTTCCCCGCCACTGAATCACAGCGCGCTGCCCACTCGGTACACAGGGTCAACAATTCCCGCCTCTTGTGACTCAAGTCACAGCGAAAGATGAACAATTGAGTGGGGTTTCTGCGTTTTTCCTGTGCGTTTACTGGACGCGAACTTTGGTTATGTGGCGAACTCCGCCGGTGGTCCTAGGTCCGGCCTCGGCCCGACGTCCGATGCGGTCGGCGCGGACGGGAGATTAGCGTTTCGAGCGTGCCGAACACATCCCTTGCCACGTCCCCGATCACTGTCCCGTCGCCCGCCGGGCATGCTGAGGGGGTGAGCAACGACGAGTTCCGCGCCGCCATGTCCCGGCTGGCCGCGGGCGTGGTCCTGGTGACCGCCCAGGAGCCGCCGCTGGACCCCGACGACCCGTCGGCGCCGGCCGGCGAGGACGTCGGCATGACGGCGACGGCCTTCCTGTCGGTCTCCCTCGACCCGCCTCTGGTGCTGGTCAGCCTGCGCACCGGCGCCCGCATGGACGACCTGCTCGACGAACAGCCCCTGTGGGGGGTCTCGGTCCTCTCCGAGAGCCAGCGCCACATCGCCGGCCGCTTCGCCATGAAGGGCCGCATCAGCGACCGCCTCCTCTTCGAGGACATCCCGTACGTCCGCGGCAAGGCGACCGGGGCGCCCCTGGTGGGCGGCGCCCTGGCGACCCTGGAGTGCCGAACCGAGCAGCGGGTGATCGCCGGCGACCACACCCTGGTGATCGGCCGCGTCCTGACGGCGGACGTACCGAGTGCGGACGGGGGGCCGCTGACGTACTTCCGGGGGCGCTACCGGCAGTTGGGGTGACCGTGACGCGCGCGCACTAATTGCGTGGCACGCGCACGTGACGGCCTCCTAGGGTGCGCGCATGACGACGACCGGGCCCCGCCTCGAAGAGATCACCACCGCCAACCTGGAGGCCGCCCTCGCCGTCCGCGTCCGGCCCGACCAGGAACACGCGGTCGCGCCCGTCGCCCACTCCCTCGCCGAGGCCTACGTCCGTCCCCCGGACGTCGCCTGGCCCCGGCTGATCGTCGACGGTGACCGGGCCGTCGGCTTCCTGATGGCCTTCCTCGAGATCGACTGGAACCAGGACGGCACGCGCTTCCGCTCGGGCCTGTGGCGGCTGAACATCGCGGCCGATGAACAGGGACGCGGATACGGGCGGTTCGCGGTCGCCTCGGTGGCCGAGGAGATCCGCCGCCGGGGCGGGAAGCAGTGCTATGTCACATGGCACCCCGGCCCAGACGGCCCGGAGGGCTTCTACCTGGGCCTCGGCTTCCGCACCACGGGCGAGACGAGCGGCGGCCAGACCGTCGGCGTGCTGGACCTCACGGGTCAGTACGGCTAGTCGACGAGATCGACGTCCTGCGCCGCCACGCGCGCGTGGTCCGTCACGATGTCGATCACCGCGATCCGGTCCCGTACGAACGTGAAGGCGAGCGTGCGGTCCAGCTCCCCCTCCACGTACACCGCAAGGCCCGTACGGCCGCCGATCAGGGCAGGGCGGGCCGAGTAGCCGAAGTGCCGGAAGCTGGAGGCGCCCCTGGCCACCGCGACCGCGCCGGTGGTCACACCCACCTCGGTGCGGGCGACGACGTCCGGGTCCAGCAGCTCCACCAGCGCCTCGAAGTTCCCCTCCCGCGCGGCCGCCAGAAAGGCGTTCACGACCCTCCGCTGCCGTACCCGGTCGGCGTCCGGAGCCTGCGCGCCCTGCACCCGCCGACGCGCCCGGCTGGCCAGCTGCCGCGCCGCCACCGGACTGCGCCCGACGATGTCCGCGACCTCCTCGTAGGACACCGCGAACAGGTCGTGCAGCACGAACGCCAGCCGCTCCGGGGGCGTCAGCGTCTCCAGGACGACCAGCAGGGCGACGCCCACGGAGTCGGCGAGCAGCGCGTCCCGCTCGGGGTCGGCGGCGGAGACCTCCGCCACGCGCGCGTGCGTCTCCAGCGGCTCCTCCGCGCGGGACTTGCGCGAGCGCAGCATGTCCAGACAGACCCGGCCCACCACCGTCGTCAGCCAGCCGCCCAGATTGTCCACCTGCCCGGCGTCGGTACGGCTCAGCCGGAACCAGGCCTCCTGGACCGCGTCGTCGGCCTCGTCGGCCGATCCGAGCATGCGGTAGGCGACCGCCCGCAGATGACTCCGGTGTGATTCGAAGCGCCGGGCGAGGAATTCATTGCCGTCCGCATTCCCGGCCTCCGCATTACCGGCCGCCCCCGCGGGAAATTCGCTGGCATCCATACTCGTCACTCCTCACACCCCGGTCCCTTGTCGACGACATGACGGACGGAGGGGCCTGGATGTGACAGAGGACGTTCTACGAATGCGCCAAGCATGGTTTTCCCGCCCGGGGCCTACCCCCAGTCCCGGCCGGACCGCCCCCGCTTCGTCTCGGACCGCTGCTTCTTCTCCCGCAGCCTCCGCTCGTTGATCCCGCGGGGAATCCGGGTGGGCCGACGCGGCTTCGGCGGCGGCGCGCTCGCCTCGGCGAGCAGGGCGGCCAGCCGTACGGCGGCGGTCTCACGGTTACGCCACTGCGAGCGATGCTCGGACGCGCGTACGACGACCACGCCGCCGTCGACAAGGCGGCCGGCCAGCCGCTCCAGCGCCCGCGCCTTCCACACCTCGGGCAGCGCGTCCGTGTTGGCCAGGTCGAAGCGCAGCTCCACCTGGGAGTCGCTGGTGTTGACGTGCTGGCCTCCCGGCCCCGACGACCGCGAGAAACGCCACATGAGCTCGGCCTCGGGAAGCGAGACGGAGCCGCGGATGAGGTAGGGACCGGACATGTCCCCCATGGTCGCGCGTCTGACCGGCACACGTCACGCGATTAACGTTCACCCGAAGTTCGGTAAAGAAAGTAAAGAGAGCTGGAACCTTCCGTACCCCTCGTGGCGTTCATACGGGTAGCTGTAGCTTCAAGCCCGTACGCCGTACCGCGCCGTACGCACACGAGGGAAAGGACTCCCAACCATGGCTGTAAGCCTGTCCAAGGGTGGCAACGTCTCGCTCACCAAGGAGGCTCCGGGCCTGACCGCCGTCACCGTGGGCCTCGGCTGGGACGTCCGCACCACCACCGGCACGGACTTCGACCTCGACGCCTCCGCGATCGCGGTCAACACGCAGGGCAAGGTCTACTCGGACGCCCACTTCGTCTTCTTCAACAACAAGCAGACCCCGGACAACACCATCGTCCACACCGGCGACAACCGCACCGGTGAGGGCGAGGGCGACGACGAGGCGATCAACGTCAACCTGGCGGCCCTCCCGGCCGACATCGACAAGATCGTCTTCCCGGTCTCCATCTACGACGCGGAGACCCGCTCGCAGAACTTCGGCCAGGTCCGCAACGCCTACATCCGCATCGTCAACCAGGCCGGCGGCGCCGAGATCGCCCGCTACGACCTCTCCGAGGACGCGGCCACGGAGACGGCGATGGTCTTCGGCGAGCTGTACCGCAACGGCGCGGAGTGGAAGTTCCGCGCGGTCGGCCAGGGCTACGCGTCCGGCCTGGTCGGCATCGCCCAGGACTTCGGCGTCAACGTCTGACACACCGCTGCGCTGAGCGGGAGCCCCTGGCCGCGCGGTTCGCCGCGGCCGGGGGCTCCGGCGTCACGCCTGGGACACGAAGGCGGTCCAGGTGGTGGGGGTGACGGTGAGGCGGGGGCCGTCGAGGTTCTTGGAGTCGCGGATGTGGATGGTGCGGGGCGCTATCGCGATCTCGACAAACGTCCCACCGCCGATCCGTCCGGAAGCTTCAGCAGCTCGATCTTGCCGTCCACACCTGGGTGGGCATCGCCGTCTCCCCGCCGTACCGGCGCACCGGCACCGTACTCACCGACATCCACCCCACCCCCCGACGGCCCCCGCTACGCGGCCCGGAAGGACTTCGTCTACGGCGAGGACGTCACCATCGCCGACTGGACGATCTCCAGGGACAACCTGCCCCGCTACCCCGACGAGGACGCGGCGAAGCCCAGGCGGTAGCCCGCTGTCCTCGGCGGGCGCCCAGGTCGGCGCCCGATACTGTCTGCCATGCTTCTCGAACGGCTCTCGACCACGGACCGGGCCCTCCCTGCCGAGCTGCTCATCGAACTCGCCGCTCTCTACACCTCCAACCGTGAGTTCCACGCCCTCAGCGGTGACTTTCCCGACCCGGACGACATCCGGCCGGAGCAGGTCGCGGCCGCGCTCGCCGATGAGCTGGTGAATCCGGACGTCGAGGTGCTGCTCGCCCGTAGCGAGGGTGTGCTCGTCGGTATCGCCGTCACGCTGGCCCACCACCCCGACCCGGCCGACCCGGACCCGTGGATCGGGCTGCTGATGGTGGATGCCGGGGTCCAACGGCGCGGCTACGGGCGGCGGTTGGCGTCGCTCGTCGAGGACCGTTTCCGTACGGCGGGCCGAACCGCCGTACGCCTCGCCGTGCTCGACGCCAACCCCAAGGGCCTCGCCTTCTGGACCGCCCTCGGTTACGAGGTGATCGACCATCGGCGGGACCGGCAACTCGACCGCCCCTGCGCCGTGTTGCGCAAGGTGCTGCGCACACCCCGCCGGGCGGCCCGCGTCGCCGTACTCGACCCCGACGGCGCGGTGTTCCTCTTCCGCTACCACAGTCCCGAGGTCGGCATCCACTGGGCGCTGCCCGGCGGCGGCCTCGACGGGGACGAGACGCCGCGCGAGGGCGCCCTGCGCGAGCTCCGCGAGGAGACGGGCTGGACCGACCTCGAACCGGGCCTCTTCCTGTGCACCTGGGAACACGACTTCACCCGCTTCGACATGCCCGTCCGCCAGCACGACACCATCTACGTCACCCACGGCCCCCACCGCGACCCCACCGGCCCCCACCTCACCACCGCCCACGCCCAGGACGGCATCCTGTCCTGGCGCTGGTGGACCCGCCGGGAACTCAGCCAGGAACGCGAGCCGGTCTGGCCACCGGGACTTGCCCGACTGCTGGACGGGGTGGACGAACGGGACAACCGGGGCGAGGCCTGACCGACCGTGGAGTGGACGACCCTCGCCGGCACCGGACTCGGCGCACTGATCGGTGTCGGCTCGACCCTGCTCGCCGACCGGGTGCGCTGGCGCCGGGACGCGGCCGACCGCGACCAACGGGACCGCAGGGACATCTATGTCACCTGCCTGACGAAGTACCGGCTGGCCTACGAGGACATGCACGCGGCGGCCACCGAGCACCGGGACCGGGACACGCTCGCCGCAGCTGTACGGCAGGCGTTCCGGACCTCCGGCTGCGACGAGGCCCGCGAGTCGGTCCTGATCTGCGCGCCCCAGGAGCTGGCCGACGTGCTGGAGGACGTCTACGCCACCCTGCGCGAGCTGCTGGAGGTACTCGCCGTCGGCGAACCGGCTCTCGACTCCCCCGAGTTCCAGGAACAGCGTCTGCGGCACGGGCGGGCGGTCTGGGCGGCCCGTGCCGCGATGCGCCAGGACCTCGAACGGCGGGCGTGACGGCCGTCGTTCACGGGCGGGGCGGTTTGCCCTCGCCGTACAGCCACTGCTTCCAGATGGGGGCGAAGTCCTTGTCCGGTGCCGACTTCTCCACGTACGCCGTGAAGTCCGCCGTGTCCGCGTTGCCGTGGCGGTGGGCGGCGGCCCAGCCCTGGACGATGTCGTAGAAGGTGTCGTCGCCGACCGTCTCGCGGATCTTGTGCAGGACCATCGCGCCGCGTTCGTAGACCGGGGCGTCGGAGATGTGGGCGGCGCCGCTCGGTTTCGCGGGCGGGAAGGACCAGAGGCCAGGGTGGTCGTCCTCGCCGTGGGCGTAGAGCGCGTCGAAGGTCTGCTGGGCGGTGTGGCCGTCGTGGTCCTCGTCCCACAGCCATTCGGCGTAGGTCGCGAAGCCCTCGTTGAGCCACATGTCCCGCCAGCTCTTCGGCGTCACGGAGTCGCCGTACCACTGGTGGGCCAGTTCGTGGACGAGCGTGCCGGTGTCGGGGGCGGAGGGGAACACCGGCCGGTTCTGCGTCTCCAGGGCGTAGCCGACGTCCTTCGCATCGTCGACGATCGCGCCGGTGGAGGAGAAGGGGTACGGGCCGAAGTTGTACTCCTCCCACTCGATGATCTCGGGCAGCTGCGCGAGCACCTCGCGGCTCGCCTTCGCCTGCGTCGGGTCCACGGCGACGTACACGGGCAGACGGTTCTTGCCGATCGTGGAGCGGCTGATGTCGTAGTGGCCGACGGCGACCGTGGCGACGTAGCTCGCCATCGGTTCGGGCGTGTGCCACGTGAAGGTCGTACGGTCCCCGGTGGTCGTCTCGCCGGTCAACTCCCCGTTGGACACGGCCTGCAGACCCTTCGGCACGGTGACCGCGATGTCGTACGACGCCTTGTCGGACGGGTGGTCGTTGCCGGGGAACCACGCCATCGCGCCCGTCGGCTCGCCGAGGGCCAGGGCGCCGTCGGTGGTGGGCAGCCAGCCCTCCTGGGAGCCGTCGGGGTCGGTGATGGTCTGCGGGGTGCCGGAGTAGCGGACGGTGACGCGGAAGGTCTCCCCGTCGTCCAGGTCGTCGTGCGGGCGGACGGTGAGTTCCTGGCCGGCCCGGTCGAAGCGGGCGCTGCGGCCCTCGACGGTGACCTCCTGGACGTCCAGGCCCTTGAGGTCCAGGTCGAACGCGGAGAGGTTCTGGGTGGCGCGGGCCGTGAGGGTCGCGGTGCCGGTCAGCCGGCCGGCGCCATGCGGGTCGTAGGCGAGCCGCAGGTCGTAGTGGCCGACGTCGTATCCGCCGTTGCCCGCCTTCGGGAAGTACGGGTCGTGCACACCCGGGCCGCCGGGGGTGCCGTGGACCCCGCCCGAGCACGCGGTCAGGGCGAGGGTGAGAGCGAGGAGGGCGCTGGGGACGATACGTACGGATCGGGGCACCCCAGTGATCCTATGGCGGCGTGACACCATCTCGTACGTGCTCGACATCGGCTACGCCCTCTCCAACCGCTTCCCCGATCCGCCGCAGACGGACTACCGGCGTGCGGACGTCCACGCCCTGCGCCACGACCTGTTCTGCGGGGACGTCTATCTAGCCGACACCGACAAGGACCGGGAACTGTCCACAGCCTGGGGATGGGTGCCGGTGCTGGACTTCGCGTGGGCGCTGTGCGACATCGTCGAGCAGCTCGACCGGGACCCGGCGGGCTCGCGGGCGTCCCGCCCCCAGCACGCCGAGCTGGACTTCACCGAGTCCACCGACCGCATGCTCTTCGAGCGCCGCTTCGGCTGGGTGGACATCGAGGCCGACTGGATGCCGGCCGAGGAACCCCCGCTGACCTTCTCCCACTCCGAACTGCGCCGTGAGGCACGGGACTTCCTGCACGACCTGATCGCCGACCTGGTCGACCTGCACGACGACCTCGGCGAGAACCCGGCGATCTGGACCCTGCAGGCCCGCTTCCCGAGGATCTCCTAGCCGATCGGCAGCAGCTCCTCCGCCCTCGTCTCGTGCGGCAGCCCGCCCAGTGACAGATAGCGGTAGCCCGTGCTGAGCCGGCACGCGTTCAGGCCCAGGCAGAGCATCGCGTCGTAGTGCTGGGTGTTGGCGAAGACGTACCGACCGTCCTCGCCGTCCCCCGGGTCGAGGGGGGTGCCCCGCAGCACGGACTCCAGCGCCTCCCGGTCCACCGGGCCGAAGGCCAGCGGGACGAAGGCCTCCGGATCGGCGCCGACCGGCTCGGGGTGTCCCCCACCACCGTCGGGATCGGCGTCGGCGACCGGGGTCTCCTCCTCGCCGGTCTCCGTGTCACCGAAATACCCCGGCCACGAGTCGTACTCGTGCCTCAGTCGCCCGTCCTCGTACACCCGCATGACCAGTACGTCCGAGTCGAAGACGTACGCCCCCAGAGCCGGCACCCCCAGCAGGCCGCTCAGCGGGCCCGCCATGTCGAGCGCGTCCGTCTCCGGGTCCGGGTACACGACGGTGTGTCCCGGCCCGACCGGCAGCGCGTACCCCCGGATGCCCGCCCCGCCGAGCAGCGGCACCACCTCGTCGCACGGCCGCGCCACCACCACGTTGCCGTAGAAACTCCCCACGTTCAGCCCTCCACCCGAATCCCCATCTGTGCCGCCAGCACCGGCGCCAGATCCATCAGTTGGGACGGACTGATCACCGCCCCCGCCAAGCGCTCCACCCCGGCCGAGATCCCCAGCTCGGCCGCCGCTCTCAGATCGACGTCCTTCAGCTCCACTCCTGTGAGGTCGGCGCCCTTGAGGACGCAGTCCACGAACTCCACGCGCTCGAGCCTGGCGCCCCCGAAGTCCGGCTCGACCAGGACGCAGCTCTCGAAGACGACGTCCTTGAGCCGGGCCGCGCGCAGGTTCAGATAGTCGATCTTGCCGCCCCGGACCACCACCCGCTCCAGCGCGGCGCCGTGCATCTGCGTCCCGCCCAGGCGCGCGTCGACCACCTCCACGTCCCGCAGCGTCGCCTCCGCCAGGTCCGTCCCCACGCCCCGCAGCCCCGTCAGCACGGAGTCCAGGACGCGCGCGTGATGCAGCCGCGTCTCGTCCACCGCGCACCCGGTCAGCGCGCAGTCCATGAAGCGGGCGCCCCCGCCGTCCTGCCCGGCCAGGTCCGCCTCCCGGAACTCCAGTCCGTCGTAGTCCCCGTCCGGCTCCAGCTCCCCCTCCGCGAAGGGCTCCAGCGGGGGCAGCCGGATCTCCGGTCGCCGCGCCCCCTTCACCGCCGTACCGCCGGTCCCGCCGGTGCCACCCGCCGCTCGTCTCACCATGCCCCCATGCTGCACCCCGCCACTGACAACCGCCCTGACCTGCAAGAACCACCCCTCATGTCACATTCCGGGCCCGCGGACCGTCGTAGTCGCAGGAAAACGAGAAGCGTCGAACTCGAGACCCGGCGCGAGACCCGACGCGAGCCCCCCAGCCAGACCCCAGAGAAGAAGACGCAGAAAGGCGCCCCTTCCCTGACTCCGATCCGACTCCGATCCGACTCCGATCCGAGGGAGAGTCCGAACGATGCACCGCCCCCGAACCACGCACCGCCTCACCGTCATCGGCGGCGGCTTCGCCGGACTGACCGCGGCGATCACCGCCGCCGAGGCGGGCGCCAAGGTGACCGTCCACGAAGCCCATCACACCCTCGGCGGCCGGGCGCGGACCTCCGAGGGGCCGTACCGCACGAACGAGGGGCCGCACGCCCTCTACAGCGGCGGCCCGCACTGGACGTGGCTCAGGCAGCGGGACCTGATCGGCCCGCTCGCCCCGATCCCGCCGCTGGAGGCGGCCCGGCTGCGGCTGCGGCTGCGGCACCACGGGGTACTGCGCCGCACCCCGCCGTTCGCCATGCTCAAGCTGCTGCGCCCGGGGCTCCCGCAGGCGCCCGTGGACGTCGACTTCCTGTCCTGGGCGACCGGGGTCGCGGGTGAGGAAGGCGCGCGAGCCGCCGCGAACTACGCGGCCGTGGCGGTGTTCCACCACGATCCCGGTTCGCTGTCCGCCGCGTTCGTGCAGGAGCGGCTGCGGCGGGCCACCAAGCTGCCGCCCGAGGCGCACTACCCGCGCGGCGGCTGGGCGAGCGTGATCGACCGGATGGCAGCGCGGGCCTGGAACCTCGGGGTGCGGATGGAGACGCTGTCCCGCGTCGACTCCCTGCCGACCGGTGCGCCCGTCGTGGTCGCCACCTCTCTCGACGCCGCCCGGCGCCTGCTCGGCGACGACTCTCTGACCTGGACCGGCGGGCGTACCGCCCTGATCGACCTGGCGGTACGGACGCGGCGCGGGGACGCGTTCGCCGTGTCCGACCTGGACTCGCCCGGCTGGATCGAACGGTTCACGGCGCAGGACCGCTCGCTCGCCCCCGCAGGCGAGCAGCTGATCCAGGGGCAGATTCCCATCGGTCCGCGCGAGGGCCGGGCGGACGGCATCGCCCGCGCCGAGCGCCTCCTCGACCTGGCCTTCGACGGCTGGCGCGGGCGCGTCACCTGGCGGCGCGAGGCGGTGGCGTACGGCCGTACCGGCGCCGTCGACCTGCCCGGCACCAGCTGGCGGGACCGGCCGGCCGTCGACCGCGGCGACGGTGTCTATCTGGCCGGCGACCAGGTCGCCGCCCCCGGGGTGCTGTCGGAGGTGTCCTTCAACAGCGCCCTCACCGCGGTGTCCCTGGCCCTCGGCCACCACCGGCTTGACCTCAAGCGCGCTTGAGGTCGAAGAGTGGGCGCACGAACCACTGACGGGACCTGCCGACAAGCGGCATGCGACCAGTTACCGGACCCGCCGACAACCGATGGGGGATTCGCCATGCGCGCCATCCGACTGCACGCCTTCGGCCCCGCCGAGAACCTCACCTATGAGGAGGTCGAGGACCCGGTTCCGGGCCCCGGGCAGGTCCGTGTCGCCGTAGAAGCCGCGGGGGTGCACCTGCTCGACACCGCCCTGCGTGAGGGCGCGCGGGGACCGCTGCCCGCACCGCCCGCCCTTCCCACGATCCCCGGCCGGGAGGTCGCCGGTGTCGTCGAGTCCCTCGGCGAGGGCGTCGCCGAGCTGTGGCTGGGCAGGCGGGTGGTCGCCCACCTGGGGTTCGCGCCGGGCGGCTACGCCGAACTCGCCGTCACGGACGTCGACCGGGTGCACGAGATCCCGGAGAACCTGGACTTCGCCGAGGCCGTCGCGATGATCGGCACGGGTCGCACGGCCATGGGGATCCTGCAGTTCGCCGAACTGGGCCCGGACGCCGTGGCCGTGATCCCCGCGGCGGCCGGCGGCATCGGCACGCTGCTCGTGCAGTACGCGAAGAACGCCGGCGCCACGGTGATCGGCCTCGCGGGCGGCCCGGAGAAGACGGCCCGCGTCGAGGCGGGCGGCGCCGATCTCGCCGTCGACTACAGGGACCCGGAGTGGCCCGGGAAGGTTCGGGCCTACCTCGGCGGCCGTTTCGCCACCGTCGTCCTCGACGGCGTGGGAGGCGAGATCGCCCGGGAAGCCGTCGGTCTGCTCGGGCCCGGCGGCAAGCACATCGTCTTCGGCTGGTCCTCCGGGGACGTCCGCGACGGCTCGCCCTACCTCGTCGAGGGCGTCTCCCAGCAGGTCCTCGGCCCGGTCATGACGAAGAGCGCCTCCATACGGACCCTCGAACTCCGCGCCCTCGCCGAGGCCGCAGCGGGCCGGCTGACCCCCGCCGTCCAGCGCTTCCCGCTCGCCGACGCGGCAGCCGCGCACCACGCACTGCAAACCCGCCGGACAACCGGAAAGGTGGTACTGGAGCCATGACCAGCCGTAAGCCGCTCCCAGGTGCGATACGTCCCGATACATGGTCTTCTGACCAGGTGGCCGTCACCCGAACAGGCGAACCCGTGGGCGCCGACCCCCGCCGCTGGTGGGGCCTGGTCGTCATCGCGCTCGCCCAGCTCATGGTGGTCCTGGACGCGACCATCGTGAACATCGCGCTGCCGTCCGCACAGCGTGATCTCGGCATGTCCGACGCCAACCGGCAGTGGGTCATCACCGCCTACACCCTCGCCTTCGGCGGCCTGCTCCTGCTCGGCGGCCGGATCGCCGACCTGGTCGGCCGCAAACGGACCTTCATCATCGGGCTGATCGGCTTCGCCGCCGCCTCCGCGCTCGGCGGCGCCGCCACCGGCTCCGGCATGCTCTTCGGCGCCCGCGCGCTGCAGGGCGCCTTCGCCGCGGTGCTCGCCCCCTCCGCGCTGTCGCTGCTGACCACGACCTTCACCGACCCCAAGGAACGTGGCAAGGCCTTCGGCATCTACGGCGCCCTGGCCGGCAGCGGCTCGGCGATCGGGTTCATCGTCGGCGGTCTGCTCACCGAGTACCTGAACTGGCGGTGGTGCCTGTACGTCAACATCCCCATCGCGGCCGTCGCCGTCTTCGGCGCGTTCGCGCTGCTGCACGACCGCCCCGGCCACGCCGGCGCCCGGCTGGACGTGCCGGGTGTGCTGCTGGGCTGCGGCGGGCTGGTCGCGATCGTGTACGGCTTCAGCGAGGCCCAGCCGCGCGGCTGGACCGACCCGTTGGTGCTGACGCTGTTCGCGCTGGGCCTCGTCCTGCTCGTGGCCTTCGTGTGGTGGCAGAACCGGGCGCCCATGCCGCTGCTCCCGCTGCACATCGTCAAGGACCGCAACCGCGCGGGCTGCTTCCTGACCATGGGGCTCGCCACGATCGGGATGTTCGGCCTGTTCCTGTTCATGACGTACTACCTACAGGTCGTGCTCGCCTTCTCACCGGTGAAGACGGGTCTGGCGTTCCTGCCGCTGACGGCCGCGATCATCATCGGGTCCACGCAGATCTCCGCGCGGCTGATGAACCACGTCCCGCCGCGTACGCTCATGGTGCCCGGCATGGTTCTCGCCGCGGGCGGCATGCTGCTGCTCACCCGGATGACGGTCGACTCCTCCTACGCCACCGAGATCCTGCCCGCCCTGATCCTCATGGGGCTCGGCATGGGCCTGACCTTCATGCCGGTCTTCGCCACCGCCACCGCGGGCGTCGCCCCGCAGGACTCCGGCGTGACCTCGGCGACCGTCAACACCTCGCAGCAGGTGGGCGGTTCGATCGGTACGGCACTGCTGAACACGATCGCCACCAGCAGCGGCGCGACCTACATCACCGCGCATCTCCACAACCCCGCCCAGCGGGCCCAGGTCGTCAAGGAGGGCGTCGTGCACGGCTACACGATCGCCATCTGGTGCGCCGTCGGCATCATGCTGCTGGCCGGGCTGGTGGCGGGCCTGATGGTGACGGCGAAGGCCCCGAAGCACGGGGCGCGGGCCGAGGCGCCGGTGCCGGAACCGGTGGCGTGACGGACGGGGCACACAAGCGGGGAGGGGCCGCTCGGACCGCGGGCCCCTCCCCTTCCCGTCCCTTGTGTCAGTCGTTCACCGCAGGCGCCGTACGTCGATCGCCCAGATCCCGCGGCCGTGCGTGGCCGCGTACAGGCGTCCGTCCGGGCCGGTGCGCAGCTGCATGACCGCGGTGGTCGGCAGGTTGTCGCCGGCCACCCGCCAGCCCTTCGAGCCCGGCGTCCGCACCAGCACCCCGAGGTCCGTGCCCAGGGCGATCGTGCCGCCCTTCAGCAGCGCGACGGAGTTGGCCGGTACGTCCGGCAGGTTCCCGGAGATGTCCTTCCAGGTCGCTCCGCCGTCCCGGGTCTCGAAGAGGTGGCCGACGCCCGCGCCGGGGCCCTCGGTCCACTTCCGCGAGAAGCCGTTGACGGCGAGCAGGACGTGGTCGGAGTTCTTCGGGTCGATCGCCAGACCGGAGAGGTAGCGGTTGGGGACCGTGCCGCCCGTGGGCAGGTTCAGCTGGTGCCAGCCTGTGCCATCGGCGTTGCCCACCGCGATGCCGCGGGTGAAGCCCTGGTTGTTGCAGGGCCCGCACCAGGCTGCGTACACCTTGCCGCCGGAGGAGGCGACCGCCGTGGCGGTGTGCCCCGCGCCGAGGTCGTAGGCGTTGATCCACTCGCTGCCGCTGCGGATCGCGTACCCCTTGGTGTTGATCCACACGTGCCGGCCGCCGGCGACCCAGGTGGCCGGGTTCTTGATGTCGGCGTTCAGCGGGGCGATGAAGCGGGCCTCGCCGGTGGCGTTGTCGGGCGGGGCGACCGAGTAGGTCGTCGCCTTCGACGGGTCGGTCACCCAACTGCCGTCGTTGACCGCGCAGTTGTTGGTGACGGACACGGCGAGGTAGACGTACTCTTGGGCGATGTCGCAGCCGTTGGCGGGGTCGGTGATCGTGTCGCCGCCGTCGCCGCCGAAGTTGGAGCCCATCACCCGGTCGCCGGGCCGCAGTTGGGACTGCCCGTTGTCCTGCAGACCGCCGGTGATCGCGAGGCCCTTGCGGGACGGGTCGACGCCGACGCCGACCGAGTAGTACTGCAGGGCGTCCATCGTGCCGTCGTTCAGGGACCGCCAGTCGGTGGCGTGACCGGAGGCGTCCGCGCTGCCGTTGAGCGGGCGGCGGAAGGCTCCGCCGTCGTCGCCGACGATGACGTACGGGGCCTTGCCGTCGCTGCCGAACGCGACCGAGTGCTGGTCGGCGTGGACGGTCTGGTGGCAGTCACCGGTCTGCTTGCCCGGGTCGATGGACCAGCAGGGGAAACCGAAGTTCCAGTACGGGCCCGGGACGCTCCAGCTCTTGCCGCCGTCCTTGGTCTCGAAGACCTCCTCGAGACCGGCGTACACATGGTCCGGGTTCTTCGGGTCGACGGTGAGGAACTGGTTGTACCAGGCCTGGATGCCGGGCTGGTACCCGGCGCCGGTGAGCGCCGAACCCGAGTCGCGCAGCTGCTGGTAGGTGGCGATGCGCGTCCACGGGCCGGTCGGCGAACCGGACTTGGAGACGAAGATGCCCTCCAGCCCGCTGTCCGGGTTGGTGCTGGTCATCTCCGGCGACTGGTCGATGGCGTAGTACCGCGACCCGTCCGCGCTGCGCGCGAAGGTCACGTTGCCGACATCCTCCGCGTTGCTCGGCAGGTCCCCGAGCCCGGTCAGCCGCTGCCAACTCCCCGCGGATTTCGCGTAGAAGCCGTTGTAGTCGTCGCCGCCGCGCCAGCCGACCGCGAGCACGACCTTGTTCGGGTTCTTCGGATCGACGGCGATGTCACTGGTGATGTTCTTGTACGGGGCGTCGGGATCGCTCGCCTTGGCGTGACCCGGCAGATAGTCCGGGTTGGGGGCGAACTCCAGCTTCCAGTGGCCCTTCAGCGTCCTGGTGCTGTGGCTCCACACGCCCTCGGTGGTCGCCGCCCACACCTTGTCCCCGGCGAACCGCAGCGCGTTGATCGACTTCGACTCCAGCTCGTCACCGCCGACCCGGTCGTGCCGGCTGAAGCTGCCCTTGCGGGGATCGGCGAGCACGTAGACACCCGTCCCCAGGAAGGAGGTCGCGCTGGTGTTGGCCTCACCGGTGGCGTACCAGAGCCGCCCCCTGCCGTCCAGCTCGAGGTCACCGGTGGACAGGGCGGGCAGCCCGTCGGAGATGTTCGTCCAGTGACCGCCGCCCGAACGCGACCGGAAGACACCGCCGTTGGCCGACCCGGCGTACACATACCCGTGGTTGTCGGCCGCGAGCCCGGTCACCCGCCCGGTCACCTTCCCGGCCCCGCCACTGGAGTTGGAGTTGATGTCCCGGTAGCGCGGATCGTCGGAGTCGTAGGGCAGCCGGGTCAGATCGCTCCAGCCGCCCTTGGTGTGCGGCAGATCGGCCAGAGCGTCGTACGCCGCCCCGTACGCCCCCGGCGCCACGATCCCCGGCGAGGTGCGCGCCTCGGCGTACTGGTCGGCCTGCTCGGCCTCCTCCTGCGCCTCACCGCCGTCATCGTCGTCCTCGTCCTTCGCGAAAGCCGACAGGCCCTTCTGCTGCTGATGCAGAAGGGCCTGCTGCCGCAGTTCCCGGACCCCGAACGGCACCCCGCCACCCGACGACGCCTGGGCCTGCGTGACCGTCAGCCCCAGCGCCGCGGACGTCGCGAGCACCGCCCATACCCGTCTTCTTCGCCAGCCGTTGGCCGCCATGGAATGCCCTCCCCTAGGAGCGTGGCGTACATGTCACAAAGCTGTGGACCAGCTTTGAGGAGAAGAGAGGTGCGGGAGGTGGTGGAGACGGCAATGAGACGGCAAAAACAAGCCATTTGGCGTACTGGACGGTTTACCGACGGTCCGTCAGTGCCGCCCCGCCACCCGGTCCGCGAGGCGGGCCAGTCTGGAGGAGTCGGGGGTGTGGGTGGTCAGTTCGCGGCGGTCGGCGGCGCGGTAGGTGGCGTACATGCCGTGGACGCCCAGCCAGCGGAAGGGCTCGGGTTCCCACTTGCGGACCTTGTGGCCGACCCAGGGCAGTTCGGTGAGGTCGGTCCGGCCGGCCTGGCCTGAGTCCAGCTGGACCAGGTCGCGCAGGGTGCGGGCGGCGAGGTTGGTGGTGGCGACGCCCGAGCCGACGTAACCGCCCGCCCAGCCGAGGCCCGTCGAGCGGTCCAGGGTGACCGTCGCGCACCAGTCCCGCGGCACCCCGAGGACACCGGACCAGGCGTGCTCGATCCGCACACCGGCGAGGGAGGGGAAGAAGCCGACGAGGATGTCGCGCAGCGCCTCGATCGTCGTCTCCTGGGTGCGGCCGTCGTTGTCGGTGCGGGATCCGAAGCGGTACGGCGCCCCGCGACCGCCCAGCGCGATCCGGCCGTCGGCCGTGCGCTGCGCGTACATGTAGGCGTGTGCCATGTCGCCGAGCGTCTCGCGCCCCGCCCAGCCCACGGTCTCCCACTGCTCCTCGGTCAGCGGCTCGGTCGCGATCATCGAGGAGTTCATCGGCAGCCAGGTGCGCCGCTGCCCCTTGAGGTTCGCGGTGAAGCCCTCAGTGCAGCGCAGGACGTAGGGCGCGCGCACGGTGCCGTACGGCGTGACCGCGTGCCGGGGGCGGATCTCCGTCACCGGCGTCGACTCGTGGATGGTCACGCCGAGCGCCTCGACGGCCGCCGCGAGCCCCTTCACCAGCTTCACCGGGTGCAGCCGCGCCCCGTGCGGGGTCCAGGTCGAACCGACGGCGCCCGCCACGCGGATCCGCTCGGCGGTCTCCTCGGCGCCGTACAACTTACGGTCCTTCTCGCCGTACGACAGCTCGTGCGCGTGGAAGTCCCTCAGCCGCGCCAACTGCGCGGGCGTACGCGCAACTTCGAGAACCCCGCCCTTGTGCAGATCGGCGTCGATGCCCTCTTCCCCGGCGACCCGGACGACCTCGTCCACGGTGTCGTTCATGGCCTTCTGCAGGCGTACGGCCGCCTCGTGCCCGTGCAGCCTCGCGTACCGGTCGCGGCCCGCGATCCCGTTGTAGAGCCAGCCGCCGTTGCGCCCCGAGGCGCCGTAACCGCAGAACCTCTGCTCCAGGACGGTGATCCGCAGGAAGGGTGCCGCCTTCTTCAGGTAGAACGCGGTCCACAGTCCCGTGTATCCGCCGCCGACGATCACGACGTCCGCCGACGCGTCGCCGGACAGCGGCCCGCGCACCGCCGGAAGGCCGTCGTCCGCGTACCAGAAGGAGATGCCACCGTTGACGACATCGCTTGCCGTAGGGCTCATGACCAGGACGTTAGCCCCTGAGAGCGGCCCATGTCTCCTTCGGATTCAGTGGTTCTCCGCGCCCTAGGGTGAGCGGATAACAGGCCAGCCCGATCAGCACGGAGGTGAAGTGGCCGAGGTCCGTGAAGGTCGGTGTGGAGGCCAGCGGAAGCCCGTAGACGACGAACACGACGGCCAGATATCCGTACCGCCACGGCACCGCGATCCGGTACGCGAGCACCGCGACCACCCCCGCCAGCGCGTAACTCACCCCGATGTCCAGGGTGTCGGCCGCCGAGTGCGGCGCCATCCCGTCCCGGATCGCCCGCAGCAGCGCGCCCTCGCTGATCAGCGTCGCCAGGACATGCGCCGCCACGCACACCATCAGCCAGCGCGCCGTCCCCAGCCAGCGCTCCGCCTGCGCGTGGAAGACCGCGTAGAGGACCACGTACGGCAGCCAGTGCCCGCTGTCGATCCACATCGCGCTCTGCAGCAGCACCCGCCCCGGGTCGTTCGACAGCTCGTGGATGTTGGTGGACCGCTGCCGCAGGAAGTCCTGCTCGAACTCCGGCGACATGTGGTGCAGCGCGACGGTCGTGACGAACAGGATGCTCAGCCAGACATACGTGCCGGGGGCGCTGCAGACGTACCTCCACACCCTGTAACCGAGGCCCCGGTCAATTCGCATGAGGCGATTCACGCATGTGACTAACCTCGGACGGGTGATCGACATTCCGGACGGACTGATCGCCCAGTACGAGCGGTACGGCGGGGAGGCGGGGCGTGCCTTCGTCGCGGGGCTGCCGGAGCGGGCCGAGCGGTTCCTGGTCCACTGGGAGCTGCGGCTGGACGGGCCGTCGATGTACGGGCGGTGCGCGCTGGTGCTGCCCGTACTGCGGGCCGACGGCACCCGGGCCGTGCTCAAGCTCCAGGACGTCGACGAGGAGACCGTCGGGGAGCCGGTCGCGCTGCGCGCCTGGGACGGCGACGGGGCCGCCCGGCTGCTGGACTGCGACGGCGCGACGGGCACGCTACTACTGGAACGGCTCGACGCGGGGCGCCTGCTGAACGACCTGGCGGACACCCGTGCGGCGACCCTGGTGGTCGCCCGGCTACTGGCCCGGCTGACGGCCGTCCCGGCCCCGGCCGCGCTGCGCCGCCTCGGCGACCTCGCGCCCCGGCTCCTGGACCGGGCCTCGGCGGTCCTGCCCCGGGTGCCCGACCCGGCCGAGCGGCGGCTGCTCGCGGACTGCGCGGCGGCGGTGCGCGAGGTCGCGGGCGAGCCCGGCGACCGGCTCCTGCACTGGGACCTGCACTTCGAGAACGTCCTCGGCGCCGACCGCGCCCCCTGGCTGGCCATCGACCCCAAGCCCCTCGCCGGCGACCCCGGCTTCGACCTCTTCCCGGCCCTGTGGAACCGCTTCGACGCGGACGAGGTGCGGTGGCGCTTCGACGCCATGACGGACACCCTGTCCCTGGACCGCCCCCGGGCCAGCGCCTGGACCCTGGCCCGGATCCTGCAGAACTCGCTCTGGCAACTGGAGGAGAACCGCGCCCCACTCCCCGAGCACCTGGACATCGCCCGGCGCTTGCGGGATCGCCCCGCGTAGGCGGCGCCCACCGGCCGTGCACCCCTGGGGTCCGCGCGCCCCGCGAGTTAGCCTCGCCGCATGATCCGCCCTGCCACCCCAGCCGACGTACCCGTCATCCGCGCCCTCATCCAGGAACTGGCCACCTACGAGAAGGTCCCCCACGAGGCCAGGGCCACCGATGCCCAGCTCCACGACGCCCTCTTCGGTGAGCGGCCCGCCGCGTACGCCCACATGGCCGTCGACGACGACACCGGCGACCCCGTCGGCTTCGCCCTGTGGTTCCTGAACTTCTCCACCTGGCGCGGAGTCCACGGCATCTACCTGGAGGACCTCTACGTCCGCCCCGCCGCCCGCGGCACCGGCCACGGCAAGGCCCTCCTCGCCGAACTCGCCCGCATCTGCGTCGAACGCGGCTACCAGCGCCTGGAGTGGGCGGTCCTCAACTGGAACACCCCGTCCATCGCCTTCTACGAAGCCCTCGGCGCCCGCCGCCAGGACGAGTGGACCGTCTACCGCCTGACGGACGACGCCCTCACAGCCCTCGGCACTCGCTGAAGACCTCTTGCGACATCAGGCGATGCTGGGGCGAGGCACAGTGGTCGGCTCACTCCAGGTCGGCCACCCCCCGGCCTCGTCACAGGAGCACGCGATCGGAGCCGGTGTCGGCGAGGAGTCGTGCGGTCTGGGGGGATGGGTGGTGCAGCCGCAGGGACGCGTGGTTGCCGGC